>CAUZNX010000011.1:0-11518 GCA_963580905.1 Dehalococcoidia bacterium
TAACGAGCCGATGCCGGACTTTCCCACAGCGGTTAGTGTGCCTTCGAATCTGGCTGAAGTCGTCCGCAGATGCATGGAGAAGGACCCTGATGCCCGTTATCAAAGTGCCCAGGAGATCGTATCTGCTCTGAAGGGCCTTTCAGAGCGGCCAATATCAAGGGGGGCCAGAGGTGCTGCTCAGATCGGACAGCAGGGGGCACAAATCGAATCTGAAGATCCAGCACCTACGGGACGTGACTGGAGGAGACTGGGTCGTTACACGGTACTGGGCGAGATAGGCCGTGACGATCGTCAGGGAATCAGGCGTCATGTTCAGGTCGGTGCTGATGAAGTTGTGATCGTCAGGAAGAACGGCGAGATTGCCGATGTCTTCTCTGAGGACAGGAAGCCCACTCGTTCATTTGGCGAATCACTGAAGTCCCTCATTGGGCTGGGCCCCAACATCGAAGTTTACATAGCATCTAAGACTCGTTTCAACATCATCTTTTGGCTGGGTGACGATGACACAGTAGCTACTGGCAATAAAAGTTTCACATTTGGTCTTCCTGTAATGACCAGGGACCACCAGGTTGTCTCAGCCAAGATCAACCTTTGGATAGAGGCAGATGAGGAGTTGGCGGAGAACATCCTCCTTCTTTTGAGAGGTCAAAATAAGCTTAATCGTTTTGATATAGCTTCAGAAATACGAGATGACCTGCTTGCGAAGGTGTTGGCCCTCGAGCTCACTCAGTACACGTTTGACGAACTGAAAGGTAACCATTCCCTTGTCAGAGATATCGGGGAGTCAATACAAAGGGAGATATCCGCAACTCTTGGTGCCTACGGTCTGCGTATCCAGGACTACTCGATAAGCTGGGGACTCACGCTCCAGGAGCGTGCTGAGATAGATCAGCAGCGCCACCAGGTATCGCTGGACCAGTTCAGGACCCTCAATGAGATAGACAGGATAAGTGATTCTGGAGCGGTGAAGCAGGGACGTGGTGGTCCGATAGAGCTGATGCTCAAGCCCTCGGGATCAGCGAAAATCATAGCTGTGCTAGGCCTGGTAACAGCGTTGATTTTCTTGGCCGTCAACTCATCACAGATTATGGACCAGATTGGACAAACCTTAGGCCTAGATCCCTCCTTTATGGGCATTGGTGGAGCCGGCGTGGGCATGGGTGGAACCCTGCCAGATACAGCGGATTCTCAAGAAGTCATCGCACAGGCACAGCCGCCTGTTCCAATGATTGCTGAAGCTCCTGAGAGTGCCTATGCGGCCACATCACTTCCGCTCAGGCTATCAACCGATGGAACCGTACTTGAGGCCGTGGCTCCGCAGGAAAAAGAGACCAACCTCACTCACGTCTCCAGGATACGGGTTAGGAGCGCCAGTACAGCCCAGGACACAGAAGTGGTAGTCAGGCGTTCGCGGAAGGATGAGGTACCTACAGGGCCCCCGTCGGTCCTTGTTCTCAGAAACCTGGATATCACCCTGAAGGGTATCAAAAACAGTGGTCAGGCCAGCGGAGAGATCGAGTTCGAGGTAAAGAGGAGTTGGCTTCAAGAACAAGACATTGATGCATCTACCGTGTCCCTCTACAGGCTGCACGATGAATGGGAGAAGCTTCCCACTGAACAAGTGGGTCAGTCCGTGGGTGCTGAGGATCAGCTGTACGAACGCTATCTTGCGAAAACACCCGGGTTCTCTGTATTCGCTATTGGCGTAACAACTCAACCCGTCGCAGTTCAACCACCGTTGGCCAGTCCGACTTCCGGACCCATCATCATAGCAAGTCCTACCCCTACTGTTACTCCCGGAACCATCCCCCAGGAAGTAGTGCTACCAAAGCCAACGCCGACACCATTATTGGTGCCCACACCTGAGCCAACACCTACCCCTACATCTAGACCCACAGCTACGTCGTCTCCGGCTTTAGCGGCTACTGCAACCCCTGCTCCAAAGCCAACATCTGCCCCGAAGGCAATCCCCACGCTTTCGCCCACCCCCACGGCGATACCCTCGGCACCCACAATGAGCAACACTCCTACTCCTACGATGACCCACACTCCCACGATGACCCCGTCCCCGTCCCCGTCCCCGTCCCCGTCCCCCACGTCACCGCCGAAGCTGACTGCCACCGCGACTCATGTTCCCACACTCACACCGACGCCTACTCTGGTCCTTGCCACTGTGAGTGTGACCAGGGTAGATTTCGTCCACTTCGAGCCCGGCAAAGTTATCGGCGACGTAGGTCACCCCATAGTGAGAGTGCCACTATACTCGAACGTGCAGGTCAGGGCGACGGTCTCTTCTACCGCAGAGATACAAGGCTCCCTCGTGATAGCGATAATGAAGGACATTCTCTTGTCGGACGACCAACTCAAGGTAACCTGTCCGGAGGTTAGAGACTACGTCGGTCCGAAGCCTAAGCAGATCACCGGCTGTGTATTTAACGTGAACGAGGCCACTGATGGCTCTCTGCGCCAATACTACGCCAAGGTCTATTGGAATGGTAAGCTCATCTACGACCCTCAGAACACTTATACTCGGCCTTCCATAACGACAGAGCCGGCTGCGACTCCCACGCCTACCATTACGCCCACACCGGTACCGCCCACGGCGACGCCGACGGCTAGTCCGACACCGACACCCACACCTACGCCCACACCGGTACCGCCCACGGCGACGCCGACGGCTAGTCCGACACCGACACCCACACCTACGCCTGTGCCACCGACCGCTACGCCAACTCTCTCACCTACGCCTGTGCCGCCAACCGCTACGCCAACTCTCTCACCTACGCCGACCCCTAGCCCTAGTCCTACAGCGACGCCTACCCTGACCCCGACTTCTACTGCGACTCCAACACCTACGGCTACCTACACACCTACGCCCACGCCAACCAAGACCCCTACGGTTACACCAGTTCCCGATACCGGTGGAGGAACCATCGATTCCGGACAGACTAAAAGCGCAGCTATAGATACCGCTGGGGACACTGACGAATGGACCTTCTCCGGGAGCGCTGGTCAGCTGGCGACCATTACCTTGGATGCGTCAGGCAGCCTAGATACGATGCTGGAACTGAAGTCGCCTTACGGAAACGTCGAAAGATCCAATGACGACTTCGGGACTGGGACTAACTCCCGCATTGACGGTCACGCGCTCATGTACTCAGGGACCTACACAATCGTCGCTATGGGCTGGGGATCGAGTGCTGGAAACTACACCCTACAACTAACGGTCGAGGCCGCACCAACGCCAACTCCGACGCCTACCGCTACGCTTACTCCCACGCCTACCGCTACGCCTACTCCCACGCCTACCGCTACGCCTACTCCCACGCCAGTAGGTACACAAGGCTACGCAAACGGGATCAGATGGGGGACAACCGTAGTTTCGTCAAGCTCGAGCTTCCAAATAGGAGATTTCACTCAATATTATTCTTCTGCCCAAGTCCAGCTTGCATGGGGATATTTTTATGGGAGTCGATATGGAGATACGTATCCAGCAATATATCTGGGAAATATAAAGGCTGCTCCTTCGCTATGTAACAATACCGGACCGGGATACACCGGGATTCCAATAGATCTAGCAGCAACGGTAATTCCTGCTGACGCCATCAATAATGCTTCAATTCAATACAGTGATTTCTCTTCTATCATGTTCGGAACCAGAGATTCTGATTGTTACTCAGGGTTAATGCCCTTCAAGCAAGGTAACCAATTTGGTTTGATAGATTTCGTCAATATTGATGCAAATGGAAAGCTAACGCTTAACTGGTGGATTGCAGACTTAGGTGTTACTCAGTTCTTTGCCGCACCTTCCATGGCGCCTTGACATGAAAATATAAAGACCCAGGACAGATAGGCGACGGGACTTCTACCACTAGAACCACTCCTACTGAGATTGGAACTGGTAATAATTGGTCCGTTATCGGAGCAGGTGAAGAAGTAGCATTAACGATCAAAACAGGTGGAGTTGCAGACGCGGATCAGTGACCAACCTGCATAGCAAGACGCCATTTCAGACCCTGGCGGTTGGTAGCCTACCCAGGGACCAGTGGATTTACGACCTAGTCACCGACAGGGGGCTTGGTCGGGTCAGCGAGTCGGAGTCCGAGAGGCTGCTCGACCGGGCTGTTCCCGGGGCAATACGGATGCAGGAGCGCGCTGGACTGGACTTCGTCTCCGACGGCGAGTGGAGACGCCTCAACTACCTAGACGTGATCGTCGAGGCGGTCGACGGCCTGCAACGCGGCCTAATTCCACCCAGAGAGTTCAGCACATCGACACTGCCCGCTGTGGTTTCCCGGCTCAAACAACGAAGCCTCCTCGTGGCGCACTCCGCCGAATTCTTGGTGAACCACGCCGAAGAAAAGACCATCGTGTCGGTCCCATCGCCCCATACGATTGGAAAGAAATTCTGGAGCGCGGACCACTCTCGCGAAGCCTATGACACACCCGAGGAGTGCGTTCAGGATGTCATTCCAATCATTCGGGCCGAGATACAGCGTCTGGTAGACCTGGGAGTAGACGCCATCCAGATCGACGAGCCGTGGCTGGCTTCGCTGGCAAACCCGGCTTTCCAGGCCGCAGAGGGCATATTGGACCTCGACCTTGAGCTGGAATCGAACGTTGCGGCCATCAACGCCGTAGTTGAAGGCTTGGACGCAGTACCAATCAGCGTCCATGTCTGCGGCTACTCGCCAACGACACCAGGTTCCGATTTCCGGAACTGGAACCCGCTGTTTGATGCTCTCGGACTCATGGACGTCGAGCGGTTCACGCTGGCGTTTGTCGGCCCCAACCTCGATGGGTTCCGAGTCCTTGAGGACTTCCCGGAGGACAAGATCCTGGGACTCGGGGTTCTGGACACGGCCGTCTCCCGAATAGAGCGCCCCGGCGAGCTCGTTGACAGTGCACAATCGGCTATGAAGTACGTGCCGCCAGAGCGAATCACGCTCAACTCCGATTGCGGTTTCGCGCCCTCGGCCCGGAACCGCGGCAGCCTGGACCAAGTGTATGGTCGATTCAGCGCGATGTCGGACGCAGCACAGATACTTCGGGAAAGTCATGGCTGAAGCCACCGAGCCCAGCCGGACTACCTAAATTGATAGTTCAGCCGCCAGATCAGCATGCTACAATTTGGCTTGTGGGCCGATAAGGAGGATTGATGCTACCGATAACCGAGATCGCGTCGCAAATGGGACTTGACCCCGAAGTAGTGCTCCCCTATGGCAAGTACAAGGCAAAGATTTCGCTGGACGCGATCAGGAACGGCGGTCCACAGGGCAAGATGATTCTGGTCACCGCCGTCACTCCCACCCGAGCGGGAGAGGGCAAGACCACCACGACCGTGGGACTGACGCAGGCGCTGGGAAAGCTGGGACACAGCGTTATCGCCACGCTCAGGGAACCTTCGCTTGGGCCAATCTTCGGGATCAAGGGCGGGGGCACCGGGGGCGGTGTCGCCTTGGTGGAGCCGCAGGACGAGGTGAATGTCCATTTCACGGGCGACGCCCACGCAGTCTCATCGGCCCACAACCTTCTTGCCGCATTAACCGATAACGCAGTGCAGCGTAACAAGATCCCAGGCCTCAGTCCGGAGGGCATCTCCTGGAGACGTGTCAGCGACATGGAGGATCGGGCGCTTCGCTCGATTGTCACGGGCGTGGGCGGGAGCAACAACGCCCCGCTCCGCGAGACCGGCTTCGACATTGTCACAGCATCGGAAATCATGGCGATACTGGCGCTGTCTTCAGACCTTGAGGATCTTCGGGGCCGGCTAAAACGGATTGTGGTAGCCACTGCAAAAGATGGCACGCCAATTACAGCGGACGACGTTGAAGCCGTCGGTTCACTGATGTCGCTGCTTCGCCATGCAATCGTACCTAACCTGGTCCAGACCACCGAAGGGCAGCCAGTGATCGTGCACACAGGCCCCTTCGGCAACATCGCTCACGGATGTAGCTCCGTAATCGGCGACAAGCTTGCCCTTGGTTATGCGGACTACGTCCTCACCGAGGCAGGCTTCGGCGCTGACCTCGGCTTCGAAAAATTCGTCGACATCAAGGCGAGGACCAACGGGCTGGAGCCCAGCGCGGTCGTGCTCGTCGCCACAATTCGTGCACTCAAGTCTCACGGGGGCGTGAAGTTCCGTGATCTTGACACGCCAAACGAGGCCGCCGTCGAAAAGGGCTGCGCGAACCTGGAGCATCTGACCGGCATGATCCGGGGCTTCGGCTTCCCGGTTGTCGTGGCCATCAACGAGTTCCCCAGCGACACAGACGGCGAGTTCGCCATCGTTAAGCGGCGGGCCGAGGCGGCTGGCGCCGAATCCGCCGTCAAGAGCAGCGTATTTGCCAACGGCGGCGCAGGTGGGATTGAGCTGGCAGAGGCGGTCGTCGCCGCAGCCGCGGGCGGCAAGACAGACGTGACGTATCTATTCGATGAGGATGCGCCGGTCGAAGACAAGGTATTGGCGCTCGCAAAGAACGTCTACGGCGCCGATGACGTCAAGTGGGCGCCGTCAGCGCGCCGCAAGCTCAAGACGTTCCATCAACAGGGCTGGGGCACGCTCCCCGTGTGCATGGCAAAGACGCACCTATCAATTTCGCACCGCCCTACCCTGTCCGGCCGCCCGTCAGGGTACACATTCGAGATTTCGGATGTCCGAGCATCAGTCGGCGCCGGGTTCATCTACCCAGTAGCAGGCACGATGATGACAATGCCCGGCTTGCCCGGTTCGCCTCGCGCACTGGACGTGGACGCCGAGGGAAACATCGTAGGACTCTAGTATTCTAATTCCCTAGAATGCACTTTCCAGGGCATCTGCAAGAGGTCCCCCACCGATGCCAGGTTTCTTCAATGTGCAGCCTCCCGACGAGGCGCTTCACGCACTACTGGGTCAGCTCGACTATCGGGTTGACCCAGAGTACGTGCCCACGTCAGCGGCGCTCGGTCGCGTCCTCCGCGATGACGTAGTCGCAACCGAGGACCTGCCCACTTTCGCCCGTTCGACGATGGACGGATACTCCGTTCGCTCGGCAGACACCTTCGGCGCGACCGAGGGCATGCCCGCATTCATGGAGGTAGTCGGCGCTGTTCCGATGGGCACGGCCTCTACCATTTCACTATCTCCAGGTGAAGCGGCCACCGCGTTTACAGGTGGCATGCTTGCAGGGAACGCGGACGCGGTCGTAATGGTAGAAAACACCCAGGTGATCGGGGACTCGTCGATCGAGATCCTGCGACCCATAGCACCCGGCGAAAACGTCGCACAGCCAGGAGAGGATGTAATTACGGGGGATGCAATACTGCCCTCCGGACACGTCATCAGGCCGCAGGACATAGGTGGACTGCTCGCTCTTGGCATGACCGAGATTCGCGTGGCCCGAAGGCCTAGTGTCGCGATAGTCTCGACCGGCGACGAGTTGGTGCAACCAGACGAAACGCCAGGGCCCGGCCGTATTCGTGATATCAACAGCTACACGATCTCGGCCCTTGTTGAGCAATCTGGAGGGTTGCCGCGACGATTCGGCCTGATACGAGACGATCTTGCCCCACAGATGGACGCCGCTCAGCGAGGCTTGGACGAGTGCGACATGCTCATTTTTTCTGCAGGGAGTTCCGTTAGCAGTCGCGATCTGACCGCCGAGGTGATAGGCAATCTCGGGTCACCGGGCATCCTGACCCACGGGATTTCATTCAAGCCCGGCAAGCCCACCATCGTGGCCCTGGTCGACGGCAAGCCGGTATTCGGCCTGCCAGGCAACCCGGTGTCGGCGGCGGTAGTCTTCGACATGCTAATCCGTCCAGCCATATATTGGATTGCAGGTTGTGCTGATCCTCCTTCGCTCCCAAGCGTCACCGCAACCCTTGCAAGTGACGTGCCGTCACTATCCGGGAGGCAGGACGTCTTGCAGGTACGGCTGGCGCGAGAGGGCGATAACCTGACGGCCGAGCCCGTATTCGGAGGCTCCGGCCTGATATTCACCCTGGTGCAGGCGGACGGCACCATCACGGTTCCACTGGACAGGGGTGGAATGTACGCCGGCGAACAGGTCCAAGTCAGGCTCTACTAGCGAACTGGCATACTGATCGATCACCCGGAGGCTATGTTTGGGTTCCGAGAAACACGACAGACGATACTACCTGGACGACATCCCTCTACCGGATGCCCTCGCCAAGTTCATGGACGCGCTCAAGGCTGTGGGCGCAGCGGAGCGCTCCGACTCGGAGACGATCCCTCTCGCTGGGGCTGCCGGAAGGGTCACTGCAAGCCCCGTTTGGGCACGGCGATCCTCACCGCACTACGATGCCGCGGCCATGGACGGCGCTGCCGTAAGATCAGGCGAAACGGTTGGAGCTACCGAGACCACGCCCGTCAGCCTCGCGGTTGGCGAGCAAGCTAAGTGGGTCGACACGGGTGACCTCATGCCAGCGGGGTTCGACGCGGTCGCCATGATAGAGGTGGTTCGGCGTGTCGGCGACGACAAGGTCGAGCTGCGATCCGCGGTGCCTCCCTACCACAACGTGCGGCCCCTCGGCGAGGACATCGTAGCTACCGAGCTAGTACTACCCGAGGGCCGGCGGCTTCGTCCCTACGATCTGGCGGCATGCGCTGCCGCCGGTCTGTCTGATATTTCGGTTCGGCACCGTCCTACCGTCGGAATCATCCCCACAGGCTCTGAGCTTGTGCCGCCCGGGTCGACGCCGCGTCCTGGGGCCATCATAGAGTCGAATGGACTGATGCTGGCTGCAATGGCGAATGAGTGGGGCGCTGATTCCGTCGTGATGAACCCTGTTCCGGATGTCCCGCACCTGCTAAAGACGGCGCTGCTCGACGCCCTTGGTGAATACGACGTGGTAGTCGTAAATGCAGGCTCCTCTGCCGGTTCGGAGGACTATACGGCCGCGTTGGTCGAAGAGATGGGCGAGTTGCTGGTCCACGGCGTCGCCATCAGGCCCGGACACCCGGTGGTCCTGGGAATAGTGAACGGAAAGCCTATCCTCGGCATTCCTGGCTATCCTGTGTCAGCAGCCCTCACCCTGGAGCTGTTCCTGAAACCACTGGTGGAGGTCAAGCTAGGGCTGAAGCCGCGGGCACGGGAGAAAGCCACTGCGGTGTTGACGCGCAAGCTACTTTCCTCCATGGGTGAGGACGAGTACGTGCGTGTGAGGCTCGGAGTCGTGGGGAACAAGAGGGTCGCGACCCCTATTCAGCGTGGCGCCGGTGTCATAATGTCGTTGGTGAGGGCGGACGGCATCGTGACGATTCCCCGATTTTCAGAAGGGGTAGACGCCGGTACAACCGTCGATGTGGAACTTCTCGCCACCAAAGAAGATATTTCCGACGCTATCGTAGTGACCGGTAGTCACGACGTGGTTCTCGACCTCCTTGCAAGCGAGTTAAGCAGGGAGAACCCCGGTCGCAGCCTCGCATCGTCGAACGTCGGCAGTCTGGGTGGACTGCTGGCTCTGTCGAGGGGGGAGGCCCACCTCGCGGGCACACACCTGCTGGACGAGGCGACGGGCGAATACAACTTGTCGTACATACGCCGCCACCTGAAGGACACACCGATAGTTCTTGTAGCCCTCGTCGGTCGTGTTCAGGGGCTGCTGGTGCCCGATGGCAACCCAATGGGCATCACCGGCCTGGCGGACCTAGCACGCGATGGAGTTACGTTCGTGAACAGGCAGCGCGGCTCCGGAACCCGTTTGCTGCTCGACCACTTGCTGCGCAGCGCCGACATACCGACCAGTGGCATCCTCGGCTATGAGCGAGAGGAGTACACACACCTGGCGGTCGCCGCGACCGTTGCCGGCGGCAGCGCCGACGTTGGGCTGGGGATACTCTCCGCAGCCAGGGCCATCGGGACCGACTTCGTCCCCCTCGCCAACGAGCAGTACGACCTGGCAATCCCCACTGAGCTATACGACGGCGAGGTCCTTTCACCGTTGCTGGCGCTGATCAGAGACGAGGCCTTCAGGCAACAGGTCGACGCCCTAGGCGGCTATGACACTTCTCGTATGGGAGAGGTAGTGGCCAGGCTGGGGGAAGATTGACCACGGACAACACAGAGAACACGAAATTCGAGGAACAAAGAATCTAGAAGCCCTTCCCTCTGCGCTCTCCACGATCTCTGTGGTAATAATCTGGGTATGATACGCTGATGCGACTAGCTGGGAGTTTGGAAATGAAGCTGCGGGTCACCGGAGTCATCCTTGCTGGCGGCATGAGCACCAGGCTCGGCAGGGACAAGGCCGTCGAGCCCCTTGCGGGCCAGCCCCTCATCGGTAGGGTCCTTTCCATGCTGTCCGACGTCACAGACACGTCTGTGGTCGTCGTCAACGACGAGGACCGCGGCGCCGAACTCCCTCTGCCCGAAGACGTGACCGTGGCCGTGGACGCCTACCCCAACAGCGGCTCCCTCGGCGGAATATTCACCGGACTGCGAGCCGCGAGCGCCGATTGGGCCCTTGTGGTCGCCTGCGACATGCCATTCCTGAACCCCTCACTCCTCTCACGAATGCTGGAGTTGTCGGACGGCTATGATGTCGTGGCGCCAGTCCTGGACGGCAGACCTGAACCGACCCACGCCCTGTACTCAAAAGCATGCCTTCCTCACATGGAGGAGAGGCTCCAGCAAGGTAAGTTGAAGATCACCGGGTTCTACGAGGACGTGCGTGTCCGGTACATCACAGAGGACGAGGTCGATCTGCTCGATCCGGGTCGCCTGAGCTTCTTCAACGTAAACACCCAGGATGACCTGGACCGGGCGAAGTCGCTCGTGGCTGAGGGGCACTAGATGGCCCTGGCACCCAAAGACGTTCTGGGCCGCGAAAACGTCGTCGTGGAGCTATTTGGGATGGCCCGCATAGCGTCAGGCAAACACTCGGTCGAGCTGATCGTGGAAGCTCCCGTCAGTGTGTCTGGGCTCGCCAATGCTCTGGTACGAGAATGCCCTGAGTTGGCGGGCGTCGCAGTTCGAGAGGATGGCGATGGTTTCCTGGCCAGTTACACCCTGAACATCAACGGAAGCCGATTCGTGTCGGGTGAACACCTGTACCTGGAACATGGGGATTCTGTGCTGTTGTTCTCTAGCCAGGCGGGGGGCTAAACCTGTGTACGGCTACCATGGCAAGGCCCTTATCGTAGATCTCACCACCCGTCAGACCCGGTGGGAGACCCTGGATCGCACTGTGTTGCAGGCGTTCATCGGCGGAACAGGCCTGGGAGCCTACCTGCTGTACCGCCACTGCCCACCAGGTACCCCTGCCCTATCGCCTGAGAATCCACTGATATTCGTAGCCAGCCCTCTGGTCGGCAGCCGCCTCACAACCTCCAGCAAGTTCGCCGTGGTAACGAAGTCGCCCCTGACGGGGTTCATAGGCGATTCGCTCTCGTCATCCTACCTCGCCACAGAGCTAAAGAAGACGGGGTGCGACGCACTGGTAATCACCGGCAAGAGTGAAAGCCTGACGCTGCTATCGATCGAGGATGGCGAGGTGCAATACCTCAATGCTGCCG
>CAUZNX010000012.1:0-11133 GCA_963580905.1 Dehalococcoidia bacterium
ATCGTCAATCAGGTCTTCGTTTCGAATGCCGACACGATTGGTGACGTGCCTATCGTGGCGCATGCTGGGGGCTTGAACCACCTCGAGTATGTGACGCACGCGCCGTAGTCGACTGCGAAGCGCGAGATTCACTTGGACGTAGGTGCCCCGGATTGGACCCGGGGCACCAACGCCGAGCGACGAGAGTTCAGAGCAGGGAGAACGGTCGGATCAGATTGATGGCCGAATCTTGTATTAACCAATCTCGGGCTGGCAACAATTGTCATGACAACGCGCCTTGCTTGAGTCAGTTGTGAGCACACCCCTGCTGGACGTACGCGATCTGAAGACAGTCTTCGGCACAGACTCGAATCCAGTTGCGGCCGTGGACGGCGTTTCGTTCAGTGTCGACTCAGGGCAGAGCCTGGGAATCATCGGCGAATCTGGCAGTGGTAAGTCTGTTACTGCCTTTTCGATTCTCCGGCTGCTGAGCAGCCCGGGCAGAGTCGTCTCCGGATCGATACGTTTTGAGGGCGAAGATGTGTTGGCCTTGTCGCCGAGAGAGATGTCGCGTCTGCGCGGGCGGAAGTTGAGCATGATTCTCCAGGACCCGATGGCGTCGCTGAATCCGGTCTTTCGGGTGGGGTATCAGATCGAGGAAGCCATCCGGTTCGCTGCGGACGGTGAGAAGATCAGTCGTGCTCAGGCCAGGGAGCGTTCCGAACAACTCCTCAGGATGGTCCGCATCCCGGAGCCATCGATCCGAGCACGCCAGTACCCGCACCAGATGAGCGGTGGAATGCGTCAACGGGTGGTCAGTGCCATTGCGCTGGCTGGAAACCCGAGGCTGCTGATTGCAGACGAACCGACTACTTCGCTCGATGTGACAACTCAACTTCAGTTCCTCGATCTTGTGAGCGAGCTTCGTGCGAGCTTGGGATTCGCTCTGATATTCATCAGTCATGATCTCGGCGTGATCGAGCGTGTTTGCGACCGGGTGGCTGTGATGTATGCCGGCCGATTAGTCGAGAGTGGGCCGGTTGCGGAGGTCTTTCGTGATCCCGCTCATCCGTACACCCGGGGACTGCTGCAATCGGCCCCAGACATTTCCAAGCGTGTTCCCGTTCTCGATTCGATCAAGGGTCAACCCCCCGATCCTCGGACCTGGCCCGCTGGTTGCAGATTCGCAGCGCGCTGCCCTGATCAAATGGATGTCTGCCTCCAGGCGTATCCTGATGTAACGGTGGTAGCTGCCGGGTCTACGAGCACGGTTCGTGAAGTTGCTTGCTGGCTCCATCCAGAAGTAGCGACAGGCACACATGCCGACTGACAGCGGTACTCACGCGGCGCCCCCACTGGTCGAGCTCGAGAATGTCGCGAAAACGTACGCCGTTCGTCAAGGTTCGATCAGGCGGAGTGCAGACTCGGTTCACGCTGTAGCAGGAGTTTCGCTATCTATCGGGGCGAATGAGGCAGTCGGAATAGTCGGTGAGTCCGGCTGTGGGAAGTCCACACTGGCACGAATGGTCTTACGGCTTTTGAATCCATCAGCAGGGAACCTCCGATTCAAGGGAACCGAGTACGGAGAGATGTCTCGGGCCGAGGTTCAAGAGTTTCGAAGCACCGTCCAAGCTGTATTTCAAGATCCCTACTCATCCTTGAACCCTCGGATGCGAGTAGCCGACATCATCTCTGAGCCGCTCAGATCGACCCCCGGGATGACGCGCAAGGCGCGACGAAGCCGGGCGCTGGAGATGCTCGACTCCGTTGGCATGCCCGCATTGGCCGCAGACGGCTATCCACATCAATTCAGCGGAGGTCAACGTCAGCGGATAGCGATAGCCCGTGCGCTGGTGTCGGAACCTGCGTTAATCATCCTTGACGAGCCAACCGCGAGTCTTGACGTTTCGATTCGAGCTCAGATTTTGAACCTGTTCAACAAGCTTCGGCAAGAGTTCGGCGTGTCTTACCTCGCAATCTCCCATGATCTATCAATGATCAGACATCTTTGTGACCGGGTGTCGGTCATGTATCTCGGTCGGATCGTTGAGGAGTCCAGCAACGAGCATTTTTATGAGAACCCGCTACATCCATATGCCCGTGGCTTGCTCGGGTCGCTCCTCATGCCGTTGGCCGAAGGACAAGCACCGCAGGATCCCATGCCTGGCGAGCCTCCCAGTGCGGTCAATATTCAACCGGGTTGTTCGTTTCACCCGCGGTGTGATTCAGCATTCGTCCTCTGTTCGAGCGACACTCCCGAGTTGGCGTTCCGTTTGGGATGCGAAGCCGATCAGGTGACTGCCTGCCACCTCTATGAAAAGGCGGAGGTCCAACCAACCGAACTCGGCGGACGAAAGCAATGAGCTTCCTTCTACGACGCGCTGTTCAGGGAATCGCAACCGTGTTTCTGATGAGCATCATCGTCTTCATTCTCTCCCGTATAACTGGGAGTCCGCTCGACTACCTTCTGAGTCCCCTGGCGAGCGAGGAGGAGTTCGCTGCTGTGGCGGCTGATTTAGGACTGGACAAGCCAGCAGTGGTCCAGTACTTCACGTTTCTGGGCCGGGCGCTTCAGGGAGATCTGGGCCGCTCCGTCTACTTCCACGAACTCGCCACCTCGATGATCTTCGACAGGCTCGGGGCCACCGTTTCACTGGCCTCGATAGCATTCATCCTGGGAGCTGGGCTGGGAGTGCCTGCGGGTGTGGCAGCGGCCGTATTTCGTGGCACGAAAGTCGACGCCGGTGCCCGTGGAATGGCCTTGTTCGGACAGTCGGTTCCCTCATTCTTTATCGGCATCGTTGCCATACAAATCTTCTCTGTGAATCTGGGTTGGCTGCCGGTCGGCGGTCGACATGGCCTGGCCACGTACGTGCTCCCGGCCATCACACTCGCCGCGTACGTGTTCGCTGCGATTCTCCGTTTGACCCGTTCTTCGATGATCGAGGTCCTCTCTTCTGACTACATCACGTTGGCCATGATCAAAGGAACGCCGAGGTGGCGGGTTATCTGGCACCACGCACTTAGGAACGCCTTGATCCCCGTGATTACCTTCTCCGGACTCCTCCTAGCGCAAATGCTTGTCGGAGCGATAGTTGTTGAGACCGTGTTTGCGTGGCCTGGACTGGGGCGGCTGGCGTTCATGGCGGCGGCCCAGCGGGACTATCCACTACTGCAGGCGATCGTGATATTTATCACCGTGGTATTTGTGCTGATGAGCTTCATTGTGGACGTGATCTATACAATTCTCGATCCTCGAGTCAGGGTGTCGTCGTAATGGCTACCGAGCCGAGCCCACCTGACGGTTTGCGTCCCGAAGACCCAGTGCCGAGCGACCTCGAGGCCCGAAAGAGAAAGTCCGTCTTCGCAAGGCTTTTCCGAGGGTCGGGTGGGGTGGCGGTTGTGATCTTGGGTCTGATCGTTCTTAGCGGGATCTTGGCCCCCTTCTTGGCGCCCTTCGAACCGGAATTCGGAAACCTCAGAGAGTCGTTGCTCCCACCTGGATCTCCCGCGAAAGACAGCTCGATTCCGCACCTCCTCGGCACGGATCGGTTTGGGCGAGACGTCTTGTCGAGAGTGCTATACGGGTCAAGAGTATCTTTGGCTGTGGCGGCCATGGCCATCGCAGTCGCCGGGATCCTCGGAACCACGATCGGGATCGTGGCTGGTTATTACGGCGGCGTGGTGGACTCGATACTCATGCGTCTGGCCGACCTGGTCCTTGCGATGCCAATCATCTTGTTAGCACTCGTACTAGCCGTGCTAGTCGGACCCAGTTTCTTCAATGTTGTACTCATTCTCGGAGCGGTTCTTTGGGCCGAGTATGCACGTCAGGCGCGGGCTGAGACGCTGGGCATCCGAGAGCGTGAGTATGTGCTGTTGTCGCGAGTCGCTGGCATATCGAGCATCGGGATCATGGTGCGCCACATCCTTCCCAACATTCTCGACACGCTTCTGGTCCTTGCCACACTCCAGGTAGCGCGAGTGATCATCATCGAGGCAGCGCTCAGCTTCCTTGGCGTTGGGATTCCGCCCCCGGCACCCGCCTGGGGACTGATGGTTTCGGAAGGAAGAGGACTTCTCAACACGTCGTGGTGGATCTCAGTGTTTCCGGGTATTGCGATCACCATGACGATTCTGACAGTCAATCTGATCGCCGATCGGCTCAAGGACATTCTCGACCCTCATGGCAAGGTGGTCGGCTGAAGCGCCAACGGAGCGAGCCGGCCTCTGCCCGCCGAAATTTAATATTAGAGTCGCGTGCCAGAGACCATCTCGTTCTGCAACAAACACCTGCAGGCTGATGGAGGACCCATGCCACAGATCATTGAGCAGCGCGGTGTCCCGGTGGAGATGTCGGACGGGACCGTGCTCCAAGCGGACGTGTATCGACCCGACGACACGGAGCCCTACCCGGTGCTCATGCTTCGCACCCCGTACGGGAGACACGGTGACCGCTACATCGGATCGGCTCGCCGGCTCGTGGAACGCGGCTACGTGGTAGTGATCCAGGACATCCGGGGACGGTTCGACTCCGAGGGCGAATTCTTCTGGCAGTTTGGCCCGGAGGCCTGGACTAGCGACGCCCAGGACGGCTACGACACCGTCGAGTGGTGCGCTCGCTTGCCTCACTCCACCGGCCAGGTTGGAACCTTCGGACACTCGTACGACAGTTGGGTTCAATGGGAACTCGCAAGCCGACAGCCTCCGTCACTGACGGCGATGTTTGCCGGCGGTATGACACCGAAGGCGACAGAGTTCACACAGGGGATCTTTGAGACGGCCCGGCGCATGCAATGGATCTACATGCTGGAGGCCGGCGATCGCTTCCGGAATGGAGACGAATCGGTGCCGCGCAGCAGAAACGAGGCGGACCTGATCTGGGAGAGGGTGGAAGGCTCGAAGTGGGTGTGGCGGCTTCCCCTGGCGAGCATTCCCGATTACGTGTTCGGTTCACTCACCGAGCAGTTCCAGCGATATCTCGCCAAACAGCACAGCGAGGAAGACGGCGAGCAGTGGGACTTCTACCGGACCCATCATCTGGTCAAAGCACCCGTCTGTCTGCTTACCGGCTGGTGGGATCGCGTCGTCCGTACCGCTAGGCACTATCCCAGTCTCATGGAGAACGCCCACGCAGACGTCGACCCGGCCAGTCACCGGCTCGTAATCGGCCCCTGGAGTCACAATCCGTGGGAATTCGGATCAGAGCTGGGTGACATGAGCTTTGGACCACAGGCAGATAGGGCGTGGGAAGACATGATCGCCGACTGGTTTGACTTCACGATCAAAGGAATCTTGAATCATTTCGGCGAAGGCCCCGTCCAGGTGTTTTTGGTTGGATCGAATCATTGGATCAGCCTGGATACCTGGCCTCCGGCGGATTCTGCGCCCCTGGTGCTTTATCTCCATTCGACGGGATCCGCGAATGAGCCCGGTTCTCCGGGCACCCTCGGTGCAGAACCGCCCGGTGACGAGCCCCCGGATTGCTACGTGTACGACCCGGCTGACCCCGTTATGAGTATCATCACCGAGGACGCCCAAGTCGCACCGTTGGACCAGTCACCTTTGCGCAGCAGGTGGGACATTGCGAGATACGAGACTCCCACCTTTGATGAAACGACGTACCTGGTGGGCGACGTTGAACTCATGCTGTGGGTCGGGACCGACGCGCCTGACACGGATTTCATAGCGAAAATCGTCCTGGTTCAGAAGGATGGCTTGTCGGTGAATCTTTCCTTCGGCGCCGTGCGTACTGGTCTCGAGGAACCCGCCGAAGTGTCTGACAGCACCGAGGGATCCAGCGAGCGGACACCTCGGCTATATCGGATCGATCTTCGGTCGCTGGCCCTCCGCGTCGATCCAGGCCAGCGGCTCTGTCTGATTGTTACAAGCTCCGACTTCCCTAACCTGGATCGCAACCACAACACCGGGGCTCCCTACTGGTCTGATCCCGAGCTTCGGGTCGCCAATCAGGCGATCTATCACGATGCGGCCCACCGGTCGGTGTTGCGTCTTCCCTTGATGAATCACCCGCCGGAGGGCCTCGACGTCGGAATCCTGAGTTAGGCCTCCTCGAGCAACTCGTCGCCCGGGATCGCTGGGACGGTGGGAGCGAGGGGTGGGGTGGGCATCGGTCGTCAACTCTCGGCGGCCGGCGGAGCGACTGACAACCGGCCGGCAACGCCGTGGGCGTCGGTCGTCGAGGCTACGAACCCGCTGGCCTTCGCCGTCTCCACGAACAGGCTGAGGTAGCCGAACCCGGCAGCGTCCCGATCTCGTGGCGTGTCCATCGTCTGGCGAACCGCTACGTCCGTTGGGTGGACTCATGAGCAGCCGCTGGCTTGGCAACTAACGAAAGATCCTGACATCGAGGCTCGTCGGCTCTTGACCCATCAATGGGATCTTTAAGACGGACATATGATTCTTATCGTGATAAATCGCTTGGCCGGCGATGCGAAGCTCGGGATCAGACCAGTAGGGAGCCCCGGTGTTGTGGTTGCGATCCAGGTTAGGGAAGTCCGAGCTTGTGATCATCAGCCGTATCCGCTGGCCCGGTTCTACCCGAAGAGCCAACGACCTCATGTCGATCCGATACAAGCGGGCCGGGGCTTGGTCAGTCGTGCCGGCACTCGCTGATTCTTCGATCGGGTCAACCAGACTGAGGCGTACCGCCCCGTAGGAGAGGTTTACTGCAAAACCGTCCTCCTGAACGAGTACAAGTTTTGCAATGAAGTCGGTATCAGGTGCGGTGGTCCCAAGCCAAAGCAATAACTCAACATCACCGATCAGAAACGTCGTTTCTTCAAAGGCCTGCGTGTCGTACGCGACGATGTCCCGTCTGTTGCGCAGAGCAGATTGGTCCAGCGGTGCGGCTTGGGCGTCGTCCGTGATGATGCTCATCACCGGATCGGACGGATCGTATGTGTAGTGGTCGGATGGTTCGTCGCCTGGCATCTCCTCGCTGAGTTCGCCCTGAATACCAGGCTCGTTGGCGGATCCGGTCGAGTGCAGATAGAGCTCCAAGAACGAAGAGCCAGATGGGGGCCAAGCGTCAAGGCTGATCCAATGATTCGATCCAACCAAAAACACCTGGACGGGGCCTTCGCCGAAGTGATTCGAGATTCCTTTGATCGTGAAGTCAAACCAATCAACGATCATGTCTTCCCACGCTCGGCCAGCCTGTGGGCCGAAACTCAAATCCCCCAACTCGGACCCGGAGCAAAAATTACGGGGGGAGTGGCTCCACGGACCGACGACCAAACGGTGCTTACGGGGGTCGACATCATCGTTTCCGTTCTCCAGAAGGCTGGGGTAATGCCTGGTGGTCCTGACGACGCGGTCCCACCATCCAGTTATGAGGCAAACAGGGACGTTGATCAACGGGTGAGTCGGATAGAAGTTCCACTGCTCTCCATCTTCTTCATTGTGTTGTTTGGCGAGGTATCGCTGGAACTGCTCGGTAAGGCTGCCGAATACGTGGTCAGGGATGCTTGACAAGGGGAGGCGCCAGACCCATTTCGATCCCTCCACCTGTTCCCAGATCCGTTCCGCCTCGGCCCGAGCGTCGGTGACCGACACGTCTTCATTGCGGTATCGGTCACTTGCTCCCAGCATGTAGACCCAATGCATCCGTCGGCCGGTCTCCAAGATTCCCTGCGTGAACTCGGTTGCCCGTGCGGTCATGCCTCCAGCGAACATGGCCGTCAGAGAGGGGGGTTGGAGTCGGGCTAACTCCCACTGAACCCAACTGTCGTAGGAGTGTCCGTATGTGCCTACCTGACCTGTCGTCAGCGGCAAGCGGGCGCACCATTCGACAGTGTCGTATCCGTCCTGGGCGTCGCTGGTCCATGCCTCTGGACCGAACTGCCAGAAGAACTCGCCATCGGAATCGAAACGACCGCGAATGTCCTGGGTCACCACTACGTATCCATGTTCCGCAAGTCGACGAGCGGATCCAATGTAAAAGTCGTCGCGCCTGCCATATGGTGTACGTAACATGAGTACCGGGTACGAACCGGTGTCATCCGGTCGATACACGTCGGCCCGCAGTATCGTGCCGTCGCTCATCTCGACGGCCTCGCCGATCTGCTCAAGGATCTCAGGCACCGTCACCTTCTGTCACAACGAACGTTTGTTACAGAACTAAAACTCTTTGTAGTGCTGCGATATTACCGAACTACCGCATTGGTGAGTTGCGACTTTGCCCGGCGATCTCTAGAGAACTGGGCCTCTTGGGCTGGACGGTTCCTCCATGACGTCCTTTGAGCCAGTACAGCACCTCGTGTATCATTCGGCGATGGAGCATTCACTGACCCTGTTAGCAAGTGGCACGCCAATTCCAGACGTCCGCCGCTGGGGCTCATCAGCGGTCGTCACCCTTGGGGACGAGCATCTCATGTTTGATTGCGGTTATTCGGCAACTTTCAAACTGCACCAGGCCGGCATGAAATCGACAGACGTGGATCGTTTGTTCTTGACACACCACCATTCCGATCACATTGCCGACTATCCCGCTCTCTTGTTGTCTCGCTTCGATATGAGCATCGGGACCACGAACCCTCTGCTCGTGTACGGTCCGAGCCACACGCAGCTCCTAACCGACAGACTCATCGGTGAGGATCAAGGCGCCTTTTGGCCTGACATCGTTGCTCGGACAAGTCACCCTTTGAGCCTCGGTGCGTATGAGCGCAGAACCGGACAATTGCCTCGAGATGTTCCACGAGTCGAAGCGACGGACCTCACGCCGGGAGACACTGTCGAAGGCGAGAACTGGCTTGTTCGCACGGCTGAGGTCAAGCATGTACAGCCGTACCTAGACTCCTTGGCCTACCGATTGGAAGCCTCCGGCCGATGCATCGTGTTTGCTGGTGACACCGTCGCGTGTGAAACCCTGATTGAACTCGCAGCGGACGCCGATGTGCTCGTTATGGATTGCGTACAGTGTTCGATTGACATGAGCGAAGACCCGGCCTATTCAATGTATATCTCAGGCAGTATCGAGGCAGGAGTTGCCGCACAAGCCGCCGGCGCGAAGCACCTAGTTCTTGTCCACCAGCATCCAGCCATGAACTCTGACGAGAAAAAGGAGATGGCTCTAGAAGACGTTTCAGGCGTCTTCGACGGCATTGTCACCTGGGGTGAGGAGGGCATGGTGATCCCTTGGTAATCGCTGCCGGTCCTATTCCATGAGTCTGGGCTTAACCCTCGATGAGATCGACACGCCCGCCCTGGTGTTGGATCTGAATGCGTTCGACAAGAATCTCGACGCCATGGCATCGCACACAGCTGCCAGTGGCATCAGCCTGCGTCCTCACGCCAAGGCTCACAAATCACCATGGATCGCTTCACAACAGGTAGAGCGTGGGGCCGTCGGATTGTGTTGTCAAAAGGTGAGCGAAGCAGCCACGTTTATCGACGCGGGTGCCGAGTCAATCGTTATCACGAACGAGATTGTTGAGATTTCGAAGATACGTCGCATGACTCAGCTCGCGCTCCGGGCTGATGTGAGTTTCTGTATCGACAGCGCAGACGGGCTCGAGATGTACGACGGACTGGCAGCCGAGTCTGGCGCCACATTGGGAGTCTTTGTTGATTTACAAGGCGGCTGGTACCGACCCGGCGCTACCTCCACGGAACAAGTACTGGATTTAGCGAAGCGAGTCGCCCCGTTTGATAAATTACGCTTTTGTGGTCTTCAGGCGTATAACGCTATCGCTCAGCACATTGCCGATTTCGATCTTCGACTAGCGGCCACCGTCGAGTTCTGTCATCGAGTCAACGAGGCGATCGACGCGCTCAACCAAGCAGGCTTGGAGTCCTTCGCATCAGGAGCAGGGACCGGCACCTATGACATCGATCCTTTGCATGCTCCGTTCAACGAGATCCAACCAGGGTCGTACGTCTTTATGGACGGTGGATACCTTGAGAATATGAATGCGGACGGTGATGCGCGAACGGACTTCGAGGTCTCCCTCTATGTGTTGACTACGGTCATGAGTTGCCCCGCTCCCGGGGTAGCAATAGTCGATTCCGGAACAAAGACTGTGTCGATTGGCCAGGGAATGCCATTGGTGTATCTCCCGAACGGCGAGAAAGCGAACATCGAATTCCTGAAAGCCGCCGATGAGCACGGCACGATTGACGTCGAACGTCACGAGGTGTCGGTTGGTGACCGTCTCTTGTTGGTCCCCTACAACGTCGACCCCACCGTCAATCTCTTTGATGAGTATCTCGGTTTGCGAGACGGCGTCGTTACCACAGCTATTCCGGTCTCTGGGCGGGGCAGGTCCCAATGAGGCGAGTGGGGACGGACTGAGGGGGCAGCATTGCAACACCGTCGCATTGGCAACACCGATCTTGAGGTCTCGACCATCGGCTTCGGCACGTGGGAGATGAGCATGAACTACGGCGAGAACGATGGCGTCGAGATGAGGCTCCTGTTCGATAGGCGTGATCTTCCAGGACTAGGGCGTGACCCGAGGTAGTTGCTATTTGCCTGTGTGCAGGGCCTGGTTCCTGGGGTTGTGAGTGTCTTATGGCCTGGTAGGGGCAATAGCCCCAGACGGACCCTGCACTGGTAGTTGCTATCTGCCCAAAACTGCTAGTTGGCGAAAACCGGCACGGCAGTGGGAACTATTGGTATCGGCCTTCTTCATCCATGTAGAGGTCCGGTATGTCCTTGAAGGCGTTGTAGATGCCGCCAGGCTTCAGTAGCCGGGCCCGGGGGTGGCCTTCGTAGAAGGTGAGGAGGGAGTCCAAGGCGTAGGCGATCCGCAGTTCCGAGTCCCGGCCGAGGAAGAGGGCGCCCATTTCATTTTCGACCTTGTCCCTGATATCGCCAACGTGGACCAGGTTCGGGCAGAACCTCTGGAGGAGTTCCATGAAGACCGACGAGCGGTCCTGGTCCAGGCAGGCCTCTTTGATCAGTGCGGCCAGGCTCCGAACCCTGGGCGGGACATTCCCATATTCATTAGAAGAAAGAACCCCATCCCCTGGAACATTTGAAGAGACCTCTTGTTTCAAATGTTTCTCCTTCTGGGTACCTCTTTCTTCTTTAATGGTTTGTTGGACATGGGTGTCCACGTTGCTGTCTGAAACGTCCACCCTCCGGTCCCTGTTGGCTACCTTCTTGTCATCGATGTCCATGTTGGGGCC
>CAUZNX010000013.1:0-10975 GCA_963580905.1 Dehalococcoidia bacterium
GCCTTCGCCTACGACAAGATCAACTACCTGACCCTGATGATGGCCGACCGACACTACCACTCCCACGTCGTCCCACGGTATGAGAGCGTTCGCGTCTTTGGCGGTTTGACCTGGGAGGACACCGATTGGCCGGTGCCTCCTAGTATCGGCGTGCCCCCGTCAGACGACGAGACATTGGCTGAGATCCGTGACCACATGAAACAGTACGTCTGAGACAGGTTCGATCAGAAGGGACGCAATTACCGATACAGAAGCACTGCGCACCGCCCTGCTACAGGCCAACCCAGAATTGAGCAAGTTCAATCCGCTCACAAGGAATGAGAAGGGCCAACGGCGCACCCACGGAGTGGCGCGGCCCATACCCAAGCACATCCTCATTCCCAGGTAGCCCTAGCTCACAGACCCCATCTCCATGTACCCTGTGTGCAATGAACATCGTTGGAAAACGCACGCTCCGCTCGACCCTTGAGCAAAAGGTTGCCGCTCACCCCGATCAGCCGTTCCTCATATTCGAGGAGCAGGACGGCCCGGTGAGTACCTACAGCTACCAGCAATTCGACCAGATGGTAAACCGCACCGCAAACGCCTTGCTGAGTTTGAGGATCGGTAAGGGCGACCGGATCCACCTGCACTTACTCAACTGCCCTGAGTTCCTGTTTCTCTGGTTCGCCACGGCGAAAATAGGGGCGGTAATGATGCCGACGAACCCGGCATCGCCCCCCGACGAGTTGTCGTATCCCGTACACCACTCCGAGAGCGTCATAAGCTTCACCCAGCCCGACTTGCTCCCGGCAGTCCAGACCATCCAAAATAGATGCCCGAACCTGCGCGGGGTGATAGTGGTAGGTGAAGGCGACCACCACGAGCGCTCATTTGCAGAGCTCGTCGACGGTCAGTCGACGGAATTGGCGGAGGTCACAATCGATCCTCTAGACGAGGCTGCGATCTTGTACACCTCCGGCACTACCAACAAGCCCAAGGGGGTGCTCGTCACTCATGCCAACTACGTATATCTGGGCGAGGTGATCTCGAAGAACATGGGCCTGGGTCCCAACGACCGCCACCTTATCACACTACCGCTGTTCCACGGCAACGCCCAGTACTACTCCTTAATGACCACCCTGACGGTCGGGGCCAGCGCCGCCCTCACATCGCGGTTCAGCGCATCAAGGTTCATGAAGCAGTCGAAACGCCACGGAGCAACGGTTACGAGCCTCTTCGCGGCACCCATTAGAATGATCCTGGCCCAGCCGGAGCTTCCCACAGACAGCCAAAACAGGCTGCGCCTGGTGATCTTCGCCCAGAACGTAACGCCAAACCAGCTTGAGGAATGGGAGCGGCGCTACGAGGCCCCACTAATGCAGATCTACGGCATGACCGAGACCATGGGCCAGCCGCTAACCAACCCGCTCTACGGCATCCGCGACAACATGACAATAGGCCTGCCGACCCTGGGCTATGAGTGCCGGGTCGTCGACCCCAATGGCGTCGACCTACCCGAAGGCACGCCAGGCGAACTACTGGTGCGCGGCACGCCCGGCTCCACCATCATGAAGGGATACTTCAAGGACTCTGAAGCCACCGCCAACACCCTCCGGGACGGATGGTTGTGGACCGGCGACGTGGTGCGGGTGAACGAGACCGGCTACTTCGAGTTCGTAGACCGGGGCAAAGACATGATCAAGCGCGCCGGAGAAAACATCGCAGCAGGCGAGGTGGAAGCCGTAATAAAAACCCACCCCGCCGTGGCGGACACCGCAGTGATAAGCGTCCCCGACCGGATGCGCGACGAATCAATCAAGGCATTCGTAGTGCTCCTCGACGGCGAGTCACCCACCGAACAAGAAATCATCGACTACTGCGCAGCCCGCCTCTCAAAATTCCGAGTACCCGAATTCATCGAATTCCGAACCGAACTCCCCCGAACCTCAGTAGGCAAGATCCAAAAACACATCCTCCGAGCGGAAGAAGGACTCTAGGTGCTATGGTCTGTGGGCTGGAGTCTAGGGCCTGTAGGCTAGGTGTCCCAAGTG
Organism: Dehalococcoidia bacterium; assembly: GCA_963580905.1. Lineage (GTDB taxonomy): Bacteria > Chloroflexota > Dehalococcoidia > Lucifugimonadales > CAJWER01 > CAJWER01. The sequence goes on from CAUZNX010000013.1 coordinate 2,034, forward strand.
GGTGTGCAGAGGGGCGCAGCCAATTTGCCGGGTGTGTGAGGGTGTCCCTCACACACCCATTTTCTATTTCAAAATCCCCCTTCCTAGGAGGAAGGGGGCAGGGGGATCGTCGAAGGACTCCTCATGATGAGGCACGCGCCAAGTGGAACACTACGGAACACCATGGAACAGATTTCCAGGATGCGCCCTCCCGCTCTCGTCCCGCTCTTCCTGAGCCTGTCGAAGGACGGTAGCCACGCAATCTCCCCTGGGCAAAAGACCCCCTACCCGCCCATCACCGGCAGAGTGAGATAGGACGAGTGGGCGGAATCGTGGTAGATAGTCTGGCTGGCCACCGCTATCTCGGCATCCAGGCCGGGCTGGGTACCGGTGTTCTGGTTACGCTCGAAACGCGGGAAGTTGCTGCTGGACACCTCTAGCCGCAGGCTATGACCCGCCTTAAACAGGTTCCCGGTCTCCCACATATCCACTTCAATCTCGTAGACCTGCCCGGGCTCCATCAGCTCCGGCTCCTCAAAGGAGTCACGGAACCGCGCACGCATGATGCCCTCGGTGAGCATGATCGCCTTACCATCAGGATGGACGTCCGACAGCGTGCCGGTGAAGTCCGTGTCCGGTGCGGAGGAGGACGCGAACAGCGTTAGAGTTATAGGGCCAACGACCTCCAGATCCTCGGCCAGCGGACCGGTGTCGTAGACGAGTACGTCGTCGCGACGCTGCACAGAGCGGCGGTCCCAGGGGCCCGAGTCCTCCAGCATCATCCACTGCCCGCCGACAGACGGCGTCGGCCGCTCCGGGTCATAGTCGTAGTGATCCGGGGCCTCGCCCCCAGAAGGTGCCTCGCCGAGCCGGCCCTCACCATTCAGCGAGTTCGCAGGACCGTCGCCACGCAAATAGAACCTGGTCGAAACGACGCCCGGCAGCGGCCACGACGGCCCGGTACGCCACCGGTTCGCCCCCATTACGAACACCTTCACAGGCGGTTCGTCGTCGATGCCATTGTCCAGGCCCTTGAGCCGCCGGTCATTCCACCTGATCTGCTCGTCGATGATGTCCATCTGGGCCTCGCCTCCGAAACCAACATCCCCGAAGGGCTCCGCAGACCCGATGTTGCCGTGGCTCCAGGGACCGATGAGCAGTCGCGTCAGGTTCCTAGCCTTGGCGGTACGAGCCTGGGAGGCCCAGCCCCGATAAAGCCGCGAGGTCTCACGCACCAGGTTGTCGTACCAACCGGTGACGAAAAAGGCGGGCGTCTCCACCTCGCCATACTGATAGCGCATCGAGTACGACTTCCAGTGGTCATCGAATGTGTGGTGGCGCACGGCATCGCGGTAAAAGGGTAGGTCGACGATATCGTCCCAGATCGAGATCAGCGGCAGACTCCGACGCAGAACACCCCAGTCCATTAAGGAAGTCGAGCCGCGCTTCATAGTGCGACCGGCCATGTTTACGAAGTACTGAGCCACGTGCTGCTGCAACACACCATCGACCCGATGATGGCCGTAGTTGTCCTGCTGGGACGCGATGGGAGCGATGGCCTTAAGATGCGGGCTCCGCTGGATGGCGGGCTGCGTCTGGGTGAACCCGAGATACGACACGCCGTAGGCGCCCACATTGCCGTCGCTCCACGGCTGCGCGGCTATCCACTCGACCGTGTCGTGGCCGTCGTTGGCCTCGTGAACGTAGGGCTCCCAGGCCCCACCAGACTCGTGCCGCCCCCGGCAGTCCTGCATCACGCAGGCGTAGCCGGCCTGGACGAAACGCTCGGTCCATTCGATATACCGCTCGGCCTGCTTGTCGTAGATCGTGCGTAGCATCAACGCCGGGAATGGACCTTCGCCCTGAGGCATATATACGTCCGCCGACATTGTGACACCGTCCCGCATCGGGACCTGCACATCGATATGGATCTGCATTGGCTGTTCTGTGGGGTTGCTCACCGAGGCCTGTACCTCCCTGTCAAAAGCTGTCGCAGCAGGATAACACAGCGCCTCTTCCCGCTGGCCACAAGTCGAGGGCACGCGTGATAGACTCTGCCACGAACCGAAACTTCCCTTTGCAATGACCGACTCCGGGGGCCACATGAAGACCTATCGCGTAGCCATTCTGGGATGTAGGAACCGCGGCACTGCTGCGGCGCTGGCGTATCATGCCCATCCGCGCACCGAGATCGTGGCGCTCTGCGACCTCAACTCGGATCTGCTAGACACCCTCGGGGACAAGCTGGGTGTGTCCGCGAGATACAGCGACCTCGACAAGATGATCTCCGAGACCGCGCCGGACATCGTCGCCATCCCGACCGGCACCGAGTTTCACCACAAGCTGTGCCTGAGCGTCCTGGCCCACGGCGTGAATATCGACGTCGAAAAGCCAATCTGTGTCGACCTCGAACAAGCCGACGAGGTGACAGCCCTGGCCGCCAAAAAGGGTGTTCGCATTGCGGTGCACCACCAGGGGCGGGTCGGCCCAGCTATGCAGGCGGCTCGACAGGCCGTGGCCCAGGGGCGTATCGGTGATATCCGCTACATCCACGGCTCAGGTAAGGGCTACTACGGCGGCTACGGGCTCTTGAACATCGGGACTCATATCATCAACAACATGATCGCTTTCGGAGGCCATGCCACCAGCGTCAGCGCATCCCTCACAACGAACGGTCACCCCATCACACCCCAGGACGTGGTCCCTTCACCCAGCGGCATGGGGACCATCGCCGGAGAGTTCATCACGGCCACGATGCAGCTACAGGGTGGTTTTCCGGCAACCCTCGTGCAGCACCGGTTCCCTGAAATCGCGCCCATCGGCCACTATATGGAGTTGCACGGAACCGAGGGGCGCATCATGTGCCAGAGCCATCAGAGCGCATGGCTGCTACCCCAGCCTCACTACCTCCCAGACGGCGACCACAATCGTTGGGAGCCACTGCCACCGGTCTACGTGGATGGCTTCGACCCCGAGGGTCCAGCCAACCCCAACGAATACTGGTACGTGGAGGAGTACGTTCGGGCTCTAGACGAGGACCGCGACCACGAGAGCAGTGGCGCGGAAGCCCTCCACACGCTGGAGATCATGATGGCAATCTTCGAGTCCGGTGCCTATAGGCACACCGTCAAGCTGCCACAGGCCCGCCGAGACCACCCCCTGCTCCGGTTGAGAGACGAGCACGGGCTCGGCCTCCCCGCGAAAATGCCAAGGCCATATCCCGAGTGGCTCGCGGCCGAAGACCTGAGAATGGGTGATGGGTAGTTGTGTGAGGGACACCCTCACACACCCGTCAAAGGGGCTCTGCCCCTCCGCACACCCCGATAAAACGACACTCCAAGGACCGTCCTCTCCCTTGAGTAATAGATGAGGGATCTGAAGGTGACCTGTCACCCTACTCGAAGGCTTGGAGTCCTGTGATGTCGCGGCCCAGCACCAGGGTGTGGATGTCGTAGGTGCCCTCGTAGGTGTCCACTGATTCCAGGTTGAGCATGTGCCGGATGGCCCCGCGACCTAGGGTGATGCCCTCAGCCCCAAGAATCTCACGGGCCGTGCGGGCCGCCTTCAGTGCCGATCTCACGTTCTCTCGCTTGGCCAACGAGACCTGGGTAAAGCTCATTCCACCCTCGTCCTTGAGCTTCCCCAAACGCCAGGCCATGAGCAGCCCCTTGGTGTGGTCAGCCAACATGTCCACTAGCTTGGCCTGAACCAGTTGGCGGGAAGCTATCGGCCTGCCGAAGGTCGACCGCTGTTTTGCAAACTCCAAAGCCTCGGAGTAGACGGCGTCTAGCGCGCCCAGCGCACCCCAGACGATGCCGTAGCGGGCCTGAGTCAGACAGGCCAGCGGCGCCGACAGGCCCTGGGCTCCCGGCAAGATCGCGTCGGCCGGAACGCGCACCTCGTCCAGCACCAGCTCCGCAGTATCAGAGACGCGCAGACTCATCTTCTGCGTGACGGGACGGGCCGAAAATCCAGGCGAGTCGGTCGGCACCACGAAACCACGCGCCACTTCATCGTCGTCCTTAGCCCAGATAATCGCCACGTCGGCGATGTTGCCATTGGTGATCCACATCTTGGTCCCAGTAAGGACGTACGTGTCACCGTCTCGCCGGGACCGAGTCTGCATCGCACCCGGGTCTGAGCCGCCCTCCGATTCCGTAAGTCCAAAGCACCCAATCGAATTGCCCGAGGCCAGGGCCGGAAGATAACGACGACGTTGTTCCTCTGAACCGTAGGCATGTATCGGATACATGACCAGAGCGCCCTGGACGCTAGCGAAGCTCCTGAGGGCGGAGTCTGCGCGCTCCAGCTCGTACATGATTAGCCCGTAGGCCATGTTGCTTACGCCTGCGGCACCGTACTCCACCGGCAAGTTCGCACCCAGCAGCCCGAGCTCACCCAGTTTGAGGGCGAGATGCTCTGGGAACCCACCCTTTTCCCACCAATCGGCAATGTGAGGCAATATTTCGTCATCCACAAACTCGCGGACCGTCGACTGGATTTGCATCTCCTCAGGTTCAAGGAGATCGGCAATCCGGTAGTAGTCGAGCATTGGTAGCCACCTGAAACTGTAATGTCACCGCGCTAAAGGGCGACAGTTGTGTTTGATATTCCGTGGGCCAAGCCCGGTCCCAGGCCGGCGGAGCCCTCGTCGCATACCCCACAAGACCCTTATAACAGAGAAGCCCTTTCCAGAGGCACAGATAGACGCACTACGGAAATAGCCCGGTCCTCCTACGTACAACTTCGCTCCAAGTGCACGTGGGCGGCCTCCCCCGCCACGTGTGTTCCCCACCGAACAGCACATGCCCCGCACTCAGGGTGCACGCAACGTCGGATTACCGAAGCGCTATAGGTGCAACCACAGTCTGCCTCTGGATGCGACCCGTGATGGAGTTTACGAGGGCGTCTCGATAGGAATGGGTAACGCCTTGCATCCAGATTTTGCCGTCAAAGGCTAATCTGGATGTCAGGTCCAGTGTGCATTCGAACTTAGAACAGCGGTGCCCAGGTAGGCGGTGGGTGAGAGGTCTCACCCGCTACCTAAGTGAGTCTCGTGTAGCAGACGGACCCTATGCGGCAGGTTACATGCTTGGAGCGGAGGAGTCACACATGCGACGCAGATTGTCATCTAACCAAGGACGCGACGGATCATCTTTCTGGAAGGCGGCGCTCCTGCCACAGGTCGACCACCGCGTCCAGATCAGACTCAACGTAGGTACGTATCTCTATTTCGGTCATGGTCCCACCTCTAAATCCCACCCTCAGATGTTCTCGTTTTGCACTCTACACCATGTCGTGTATCGTTTCCGCGTGGGGACATCGGATTGCGGGTCAGTCGACCCGTCAGCCACATGGTAGAATGGGCGTCGTTGCCAGCTCAGGGCTGAAACTGGGGCGATTTTCCCACGTCTACACCTCATCGCTTATGAGTATCGGAGACCGGCTGCATGCTTACGTTCATCATCCACCGAGCACTTCTCTCTCTGCTGACAATCTGGGCACTCTCTGTAATTTCTTTCATAGTGATTCAGCTTCCGCCAGGCGACTTCGTGGACTCATATATTCTCGACCTGGTACAGGGTGGAGCACAGGGAGCCGAGACAACTCCGGCGATGCTGGACCTTGCGGCAGGACTTCGATTGCAGTTCGGCTTGGACAAACCGGTCTACGTCCAGTACGCCAAGTGGATATGGCGGGTTGTGCGTGGCGACCTCGGTCAATCTCTGATATTCCATCAGTCTGTGTCCAAGATTATTACTGAGCGTCTGTTAATGACCATTATTTTGGCAGGGACCACGGCCATGTTCGCATGGGGCCTTTCAATACCAATCGGTATCTACTCTGCCGTTCGGCAACACAGCATCGAAGACTACACGTTCACGTTCCTCGGCTTCATGGGATTGGCAGTGCCCGACTTCCTGCTGGCATTATGGCTTCTCTGGATCTCCTTTACATATTTCCCAGACCATGAGATTGGCGGGCTCTTCTCTCGGGAGTACATCGAGGCGTCCTGGAGTTGGGGACGAATTAAGGACCTGATTTCGCACCTGTGGATAGCGGCGTTCGTTGTGGGCACCGCAGGTACGGCTGCCTTGATACGCGTAATGCGGGCCAATCTGCTGGATGAGTTGCATAAGCCCTATGTGGTCACTGCTCGTGCGAAGGGATTGCCCGAGTGGAAGCTGATCATGAAGTACCCTGTTCGGTTGGCGCTCAACCCGTTGGTGAGCACGCTGGGATACCTGCTGCCGGTGTTGATGTCGGGGAGCGTAATCGTTTCGGTCGTGCTTAGCCTGCCAACCGAGGGCCCGTTGCTCCTGAAGGCACTATTAGCGGAAGATCTATTCGTGTCGGGGGCCATCGTGCTGCTTCTCGGCACCCTGACAGTTGTGGGAACGCTACTATCGGATATCCTTCTGGGCATCCTGGACCCGCGCATCAGAATGGGCTAGCTTGGGACACGCGGCTGGTCTGGTGAGGCCGTCTATTATTCGAACAGCACTCAGTGCTGGCGATTTCGCCTGAGATGGTCCCGAATAAGGGAACGAACTCTAGAGTGGGCCATGACGATGGAAAAGGAGAATACATGAAGAACGAAGAAGTGATCGAGAGACTGGCCGTCGATGGCTGGTGTATTTTCAAGGACGCCATCCCCGCCGACCAGGTCGATATGGTACGCCAAACGATCTTGTCGGAGGAGGCCAACCAGCGTGAAGAGCGCGAGGCTTTCCTTGCGGAGACCCGGGCGCACGGCCACCGAGTCAGTGCCGCGGGAGTGGGCGGGGTGAAGGGCCTGATTAGCACCATCCCCGAAGTGACGTCCTATTTGGCGGACAAGCGCATCATGGCCGCTGCGAATGCATTATTTGGCAAGTACTTCCGGGTCTCGACGGTGGGTGGACTGGTTAACTGGCCGGGGACTGAACGGGGCTATTGGCACTCTGATTGGCCATACAATCAGACGGTCGAGTCGCATATCCCGGCACCATACCCGGATACGATTATGCACCTGTCGTCCATATGGATGCTGACCAACTTCAACGCCGAGAACGGCGGGACTCTGATCGTGCCTAAAAGCCACCGTTCTCCCAACAACCCGTCGGGCGAAAATGGCGTAGACCGGGATGCACCCCATCCCGAGGAGATCAACGTCACGGGCGGTCCGGGCGATGTGGTGATCTACGACAGTCGTCTATGGCACTCGGTAGCCGAGAACAACAGCGATAAGCCTCGAGTCGCCATGACCGTCCGATACGCCCCGTGGTGGCTCAACCTCAACGTCCAGCGAGCTGGACATCCGGACAACATCCGGATTGTGGTGGAGACAAAGGGGAAGGACAGCGTCAATCCGACAATTTCAGCCGAGGTACTCGATTCTATGGAACCCGAGGCGAGGCCGCTGTTCGCCCATTGGGTGGAGGGCTAGGTCTTCGCGGTAGCTTGACCTGCGACAGAACGGGAGCATCTACTGGAGGAACACCGATGAGTTTGCGTGGAGTCTGGCGGCCCGACAAGGACGAGGTTGTGGCTGCGAATGGCGTCGTGACTGCTATGCACCCCCTGGCAGCGGAAGCTGGCCTGGAGATGCTCCGCAAGGGCGGAAATGCCATTGACGCTGCGGTGGCGACAGGTTTCGCCATCTCTGTTGTCGAGCCTAATAACACCAGCATCGCAGGGGTCGGGTTCATGCTCGTCCACCTCGAAACTGGAATTGGTCAATATCCTCCCGGTACTGACCTGGTTATCGAGTTCGGTCCCCGAGCACCAATTGCAGCTCGACCAGACATGTACAAGATCACGGGACCCGGCACCGGCATATCCACGTACGCGGTGGAGGGCAACGAGAACGCGGACGGATATCGCTCCGTCGCCCTTCCAGGGACGGCCGCTGGGCTCTGCGTCGCCCACGAGCATCTTGGCAAGCTCCCCCTGGAACAGGTGATGGAACCAGCGATCCACCTGGCACAAGAGGGCTTCGATGTGTACTGGCTGCTATCACTAATGATCGGCAGTTCCATGACCGGCCTCCAGCGACATCCAGGCAGTCGCGAGATATTCCTTCCGAACGGTGCCCCTCCGGACTACACTCCGGATCCAAGCTCACCCAACACCGCCTCCCACAGGCTCGTCCAGCGGGATCTGGCAGAGGTACTCAAGCGCATCGCCAAATCCGGACGCGCCGGGATGTACGAGGGAGAGGTCGCGGCGGCAGCCGAGGAGGACATGCGCCGCAACGGTGGTCTCATCACGAGAGAAGATCTCGCGAGGTATGAGCCCGCCATCAAGAAGCCGCTCAGTACCAGCTTCCGAGACTACAAGGTACTTTCCCCGACCGCCCCATCTGGTTCGTGGACGGCCCTCCAGACACTGAACATCCTCGACAATTTCGATCTGCGTTCAATGGGACACAATTCCAAGGAGCACATCCACACATTCGTCGAGGGCGCGCGGCATGCGTTCGCCGACCGATTCCGGTATATGGGGGATCCAGACTTCGTCGATGTCCCACTCAAGGGCCTCCTGTCCAAGGAGTATGCCAAGCAGATCGCGGGACAGTTGGATGAGGAACGAGCGGCAGTCGAGGCTATGTCGAACGAGCCACCGTGGACCTACTTCGCCACGCAAGAGATCCACGACCCTTGGCACTTCGAAGGGAGGCCTCGCCCGACGGACAGTCCTGTGTCGCCCACCGATAGCTCCGGCGACTGCACGACGCATCTTGGCGCAGCTGATGCCGATGGCAATATTGTCTCTTGCACCCAGACAGCCGTCGGTACGTTTGGTTCGAGGGTGGTCACGCCGGGCCTGGGTTTCATCTGGAACAACGGGATGACGTGGTTCAACGCGAAGCCTGGTGCGGCCAACTCCATCGCCCCATGGAAACGACCGCTCGTCAACATGGCCCCGCTGCTCGCAACCAAACATGGCACGTCCTATCTGAGCGTTGGCGCTCCCGGCGG
>CAUZNX010000014.1:0-10830 GCA_963580905.1 Dehalococcoidia bacterium
GTTTGGGACGTAGTCTCCCTCGTGATCGTATTCCAGCGCCGTGTCGTACCCGATGTCCACTGGCTGTATCTCTGGGATCATGGATTGCCGCACATACAGCGCGCCTGTCTCGTCGGGGCCCAGTAGCCACTTCTGTCCGGGTATCGAGTAGAAGTCGCAGTCTATGGCACGCAGGTCGAGGGGGATATGGCCAGCCGCCTGTGCTCCGTCGATCAGCATCCAGATGCCACGGTCTTTCGTGAGCGCCCGGATCCCCTCGACGGGCATGCGGAGTCCGGTCGAGTATTCGATGTGACTGAAAAAGACCATGCGGGTGCGTTCCGTCAGCGCGGCCTCCACCTTGGACAGGATGGAGTCATGAGGTTCACCGGGCGCAAGCTGGAGTACGCGGGTGACGACGCCACGGCTCTCTCGCAGATGGTAGGACGGGAGCAGAATCGAGGCGTGCTCGAGACTGCAAGTGATGATCTCATCGCCCTCGCGCCAGGGTAGGCCGTTGAGGACGTTGTTCAGCCCGGTAGTCGTGTTTGCGGTGAGCAGAATCTCATCGGCGGAGACGTTCAGTAGACCGGCCACCGCCTCTTGCGTCTGGAGATCGATCAGCTTGCCCGAATCCATGACCTCGGGGGTGGTGGGGCCGTTGTAGCTCTCGTATTCAAGGCGCTCCTTGATGGTCTCGACGACGGACACTGGCGAGGGTCCTGCCCAGCCCGTGTTTAGGTAGGTCATGTCGTGTGTCGTTGGCATCTGTTTTCGCAGGGCTGCTACGTCCATATGTTTACCTTCCGTGGATGTCTAGGTTCTCTCACATACCCTGATCGTGTTTGGGTGTTAACCATTGATCGGGTTGTATTGCCGGGAAAAAGAAAAGAATAAAAGAGATATTGTGAGGGGTACCCTCACACACCCGGCAAAGGGGCCGAGCCCCTCTGCACACCCCTTTGGGACCGGAACCAGCCATTTGGTCGACCGCTGGGACATCATCCCCAGCCAATGTCACCCTGAGCGGATGCGAAGGGCCTGGGGAGGCGGGGTTTCGCATTATGTTGCGACGGTGCGCCGCCCCCACCCCAGACCCTTCGTCGCCAAGCCGCCCCATCATGACATTGATGTGGCCTTCGAATGTCGTTACTCGAACCTACAGTGGCAGGGTGATTTTTTTGTCTGACTGGGAGCTTTGGAGGATTGCGTCTGTGAATTCCATATACCGGACACCGTCCTCGAAGGTCGTGTGGGTGATCTCTTCGACGCCTCTGATGGCATTCACGAATTCCTCCTCGACACGCCAGCTGCCCACCATCTCCGGTCGCACTGTGATCTCTGACAGCTCTGAGTCGCCGCGGCGCGCACCGTAGAGCTTCTGGCCGTGGATGTCTATCTTCAGGGTGCCATCAGCGCCGTATAGCCAGATCGTGTCCTCGGGAGCCAGTCCCGTGACCGTACTCACTCGGATGTGGGCTATGGGGCCGGAGGCCATCTCGCACAATAGCTCCACGTGGTCCGGTATCGTGATGTACCGACGTTCGCCTTGATCGTCCTGACGCCACTTCACGTTGGTTGTCGTGAGGGCCTGGACGCTGGTCGCGGGACCGATGAGCCCCATTAGGACCTCGTAGAAAATTCCGGTCCACAATACGTTGTTGCCGCTCACGTCCCGGTCGTCACGCCAGGTGAATGGGGAGTCGTGGTCTATGAAACCCTTGGACAATGACACGTCAACCGATAGCAGATCGCCTGTGAAGCCATTGGCGATAAGGTCCTTTACTGTCTTGTCGGCCCAGAGCGTGAAGGGGGCGGGCACGATCTGCTTTATCAGGTCGGGCTGCTCCTGGCCAGCGGCCAGCATGTCCCAGGCCTCTGCCGAGTCCATCGCCATCCTGGCCTCGCAGAGCACGTGTTTGCCTGCATCCAGCGCGGCCAGGACCAGTGTGTGGTGCGTGTTGGGCCAGGTGCCGATGCAGATGGCGTCGGTGTCGCTAGCTGCTATCAGATCCTGCCACCCATCGTAGACCGTCGAAATTCCGAACTCGTCCGCGACGCGCTGCGATGATTTATGGGTGCGATTGGCTACGGAGACTAGCTCCACACCGTTGATGGCCTGGAATCCTGGGATGTGGCGTTTGGTGGTGTTGCCGCCGGCCCCTACGAACCCGATTCTTATGACGTCGTCGCTCATGGATATTGCCTCTTATCAGTGTTTTCGGATGAGGGAGCAACGTGTGTCATGTTTGCTGCTCCATGCGCCCAAAACCATACCATCTTGAACGGCACGGGCGCATCCCTGCGAAGAAACATCCATCTGGGCGTTAGTGCGTTCTAATGCGCGGGTCGAGGATGCCCAGAACGATGTCGGATAGCAGCGTTCCGATGACTGTCAGCGTGCCAAGGATCATCACGATGTAGGCCGAGGCGAGCATGTCGTCGGTTTCCCATACGCGGGTTGTCTGGTCGCGCGGTGGGTGACGCCGTCCAGCTTCGGTGACCGCGCGATGCTACCACGCGACAGGGGGAGCTACCGGAGCGAAAAGACCTCGGCGTTGGTGAGTTGCAGCACTACCTCTACGTTCTTGGAGGGCGGCGTTGCGTCTCCGCGCCACCGGACGACCTGGTCCAGGGAGTCGGAGGTGATGGGCACGCATTCCGAGATACCCATGCCGGGAACAGGGCGGCCATCGATATGGAGGCCGACGGCGATCGAGCCTACTGAGGCGTCAGCGTTTAGGTGCAGATCCGGCCCAAGAGCTCGGGGCGTTGTGCGCAGCTCGCCGGCCACAGGGCCTGCTTGCAGGCCTGCAAGTCGGTCGCGTTGCCACGTCGCCATACCCAATGCTCCTGTGATCTCCGAGCCATCAAAGGTAATTCCGCCGTGGGTGGCGTTGCGGCCCCCGTAATAGGCCCTCAGCTCATCGCCATTCTCGATGAAAGAGTTGCCGATGGCGGTCATACCCCAATCCCACTCGCCCTCGGCTCCCACTGGGAGGACAGGAGTGCGGTCGCCGGTCCGCTCCCAGGTCCGTCCGTCACGGCTGGTGACTAACTGGACGTCCATGTGCCCTTCGGTGGAGACGTTGCCGTCTGTGCTCCGAAAGTCCTGCACGAATCCGATCAGCACCGGGCCATATCGCAAGATAGGCATGCCATAGAACTGGGTGTACCGGTCCGGGTTGCCCTCTCCCCACGCGTCGTCGGCCTCGTCGGGGATAAACGCCGGTCGGGGCATCGACCAGTCCAATGCGTCCTTGCTCTCGGTCCATAGCACCGAGCGGCGGCGGTACCCCCTGATGTTCAGGAACGTCTTGACGATGCCGCGAAACAGGCCGTCGTGCTCGTCATACGTGAACCACCCGACATCGGCGTGACCGGGGATTACCGGTTCACGAGGCCCGTCTGTCCAGTGGATGCCGTCGTCGGAGTATGCCAGGTAGTAGCCGTCGTAAGGCCCGTACCCCGACCTCGCGTACTCGTAAGCAACCATCGTGTACGTCTTGCCAGAGCCCAGGTGCGGCGTGTACAGCACGTTCTCTATTACGTCCTGGCTGACCATAAGCGGGGCGCGCTCCGCAGACCTCATGGACTCACGGTTAAGGTAGATATTGTTGTCAAGGTTGCCGTCGAAGTCCGGGAACATGCCGAGGGTGGGCTTGCGCCACGTGAGCCCGTCGTCGCTCTCGGCATAGAGGTTTATGTACTGCGTCGCCTTCGAGTAGCTCTCATACCACATGCGGTAGAGGTCGCCCTCCTTGCGGACCGTGCCACCCAGGAGGAGGATTTGCTCCCATGGCTTGTCGGCGACCATTACTGGCTCCGGTCGTTTGTGGCCCGGATGGACCACACGGGTTAGCCCGCTGGACGCGGCGATGTCGTGGTCGTCTATGAATAGCGCCAATTCACTCATCGTGTTTGTTCCTTGGATTCGTCTCTTCACGCTTATCGGAGCGAGAAGACCTCAGCGTTGGTGAGTTGGAGTACTATCTCCACACTTTTCTCGGGCAACGTTACGTCGCCTCGCCACGTTACGATGTGGTCCAACGAGTCCGTTGTAATAGGCACGCAGTCCGAGATACCAATGCCGGGGACAGGTCGGCCATCGATATGGAGCCCGACGGCGATCGAGCCTCCGGAGGCGTCCGCGTTCAGGTGCAGCTCCGGTCCGATGGTTCGGGGCGTCGTTCGCAGCTCGCCAGCCACAGGGCCTGCTTGCAGACCTGAAAGACGGTCGCGTTGCCACGTCGCCATACCCAATGCTCCGGCGACTGCTGAGCCATCAAAGGTAGTCCCGCCGTGAGTGGCGTTCCAGCCCCCGTAATAGGCCCTCAGTTCATCGCCATTCTCGATGAAGGAGTTGCCGATACCTGTCATGCCCCAGTCCCAGTCGCCCTCTGCGCCGACCGGTAGGACAGGCGTCCGGTCGCCGGTGCGCTCCCAGGTCCGGCCGTCACGGCTGGTGACCAGCTGCACGTCCATGTGCCCCTCGGTGGACACGTTCCCATCGGTGCTCCGGAAGTCCTGCACAAATCCGATCAGTACCGGCCCATAGCGGAATATCGGCATTCCATAGAACTGGGTGTACCGGTCCGGGTCGCCCTCGCCCCATGCGTCGTCGGCCTCGTCGGGGATAAACGCAGGGCGGGGCATCGACCAGTCCAGGGCATCCTTGCTCTCGGTCCAGAGGACAGAGCGACGAGCGTATCCCCTGATGTTCAGAAACGTCTTGACGATGCCACGGAACATGCCATCGTGTTCGTCATACGTGAACCATCCGACATCGGCGTGACCGGGGATTACCGGCTCACGGGGGCCGTTTGTCCAGTGGATGCCATCGTCGGAATAAGTGACGTAGTAGCCGTCGTAGGGGCCGTATGTTGTCCGGGCATATTCGTAGGCCAGCATCGTGTACTTCTTGCCGGGGCCGAGATGGGGAGTGTGCAGGACATTTTGATTGTGGTCCTGGCTGACCATCTGCGGGGCGCGTTCCGCAGACCGCATCGACACGCGGTTCAGATATATGTTGTTGTCGAGGTTGCCGTCGAAATCCGGGAACATGCCGAGAGTGGGTTTGCGCCAGTTGAGGCCATCATCGCTCTCGGCGTAAAGGTTTATGTACTGGGTCGCCTTCGAGTAGCTCTCGTACCACATGCGGTAGAGGTCACCCTCTTTGCGGACCGTGCCACCGATCAGCAGCGTGTGCTCCCACGGGCGGTCTGCGGGTATTACCGGCTTCGGGTGTTTGCGTCCCGGGTGGATCATCCTTGTCAGTCCGTTGGATGCGGCGACGTCGTGGTCGTCTATGAATAGTGCTGATTCATTCATCGCGCAATCACCTCAAATTTGTCGTGGTTTCAGGGCAAATCTGCAATATCGTCCGCAAGTCTACCACAGGCCGATAGAGGGGTTGAGATCGCACGACACCGCCCTTAGTATCAGCGTCGCCTGGAACGGCTCCGCCCGTTTGGCACGCGGTGCCTGCGGTAGCCTGCCCTTGCGGGAGGATGGCAGTGCGACTGATGATGACTGGTTGCGAATACGCTGGCGTGACGACCCTGACGAAGACGATCAAGGAGTGGGCCGAGGAGGTCGTGGGGAGTGAGATCGGATGCTGAACAAGATCACAAACGACACGAGCGATTCTACTGTCGAACAGTCGCTGGCAGAGTTCATAAAGAAGGTCGGTCCGGTCCTGAACAATCGTGACCGGACCGCGATTCTGGTCAAGAAGGCCAAGAACGCAGGCGACTGGCCATCGCTCAGAATGACAGGTGCCGGAGGGTTTCAGCCCATTGTCGGGGGATAGGCCAGCTTTCCCTTACGTTCCGTTGCCACCCTGAACAGGTGGCCGTCTGATGTGGTGACGTACAGCATGCTGAGGTCGGCACCGCCGAAGGAGCAGTTGGTGGGCCGGTCTACTGGCAACGGGTGCGTTTCGAGCACCTCGCCCGATGGCGAGAACACGTAGATCATCGGTCCTGGGCCGCTCTGCTCGAACCCGGCTGTGGCGACTATGTTGCCATCGACATCCAGGACCATGCCGTCGATGCCTCGGTGGGCCCCGAAGTCGTGCAGCAAGCGGTACTTTCCCAGGCTGCCATCGCTGTTGACCGGGTACTCCCTCAACTCGCGCTTCTCTTCCGGTTCACGGCCGGACTGAGCGACGTACAGGCTCTGGTGGTCCAGCGAGAACAGCAGCCCGTTGGGTCGTGTCGTATCGAATGTGACCCTATGGGTCTCATATCCGCCGTCCAAGGGGTCTAGCCGATAGACCGAGTCGTGGTCGAGTACCCTGTTGCCACGGTCCTCGCTCCACGGCCCTCCGGCACCTTCGTAGTATGGGTCGGTGAACCATATTCTCCCCTGTGGGTCGATGGCCAGGTCGTTGGGGATGTTAAGGGACTGGCCTGAAAATCCGTCGGTCAGGGGCGTCGCGTTGCCGTCACTCTCGTACCTGACTACTCGGCGTCCGCCGCCTTCGCAGGCGTACAGCGTGCCGTCCGCGTCGAACATCAGGCCGTTGGCGTTGTTGGTTCCGGACTTGAAAACCGACGACGTTCCGGTTCCAGGGTCGAACCTGTATATCCTGCTTTCGGGGATGTGTGTGAAGAGTAGTCCTGTGCCATCCCAGGCCGGCCCCTCGGTAGTGCCGCCGTAAGGCCCGTCTACCAGCTCGAAGTTCCAGCCCATGATCGATCTCCTGTTACCACGGATGGACCGCATGATAGTATCGATGCTTGGTACGCGGCAACCTCATGGTGAAGGAGATGGAATGAAGATAGGCGCGCACGTTTCGACCTCGGGCGGACCCGCAGCCGGTATCGACCGTGCAACGGAGATCGGGGCGGAGGCCATACAGATATTCGCGTCCTCGCCTCGCGCATGGCGGTTCAAGGCTTTGACCGAAGAGCAGGTGCTTTCATTCCGAGAGAAAGTCGATGCCACCGGTGTGAAGCCGACCTTCATACATGGCAGCTACCTGGTCAACGTTGGGGGCGACCCGGCGATGCTGGAGAAGTCCGTCGCGTCACTCACGGCCAACCTGGAAGCTGCTGGCCAGATTGGTGCGGCCGGCGTGATCTTCCACGGAGGCAGCCACAAGGGCAAGGGATTCGATGCGATTCTCGATCAAGCCGCCACCGCCCTCAGGGAGGTCCTTTCGAGGTGTCCGCCCGATGTCTGGCTCGTGATCGAGAACAGCGCAGGCATGGGGTCCCACATCGGCTCGTCCTTCGCTGAAATCGGCAGGCTCATCCGCGAGTTGGACAGCCCCAGCGTCAAAGTGTGCCTCGATACGCAGCACACATATGCCGCCGGGTACGACATCTCCGATTCGGACGGCATCGCGAAGGCAATGGAGGAGTTCGACAAAGAGATCGGTCTTTCAAGGCTCGTTGCCGTCCACGCCAACGACTCCAAGATGGAGCTCGGCTCAGGCGTCGACCGGCACGAGAATATCGGCGAAGGTCACATCGGGGAGTCCGGTTTCGAGACTATCATGGCGCACCCGGCGTTTCGAGATGTGCCTTTCCTGCTTGAGGTCCCAGGTTCGGACCCAGATTCGAAGGGCCCAGACAAGCGCAACGTGGATGCTTTGAAGACAATACGGGACAGGCTCGGAATATCTGCCTGACCCCCAGATCGCTCAACTGATACACACAAATAAAAGGAGGCAGGCCCGAAACCTGGCTCCTTCTCTAGCCGCTACTGTCTGTTATATTACATATTTTATAAACTATAATTGCTTGCAAATTTCACGCTTATGTTTAAATTCAGAATAAAAACAGTCCCCATAATTCTTTGCTTAGGATTTTTTTCACTCATAGCTTTTTATATATGGATGAATTTAAACCCAATTTACACCACTCTAAATATAGACAAGATTACAATCGAATATGAAGATGCCGTGAATGACCCTCTCAAGACTGAAGAGAAACTGCTGCAAAGACCCCTAATCACAATTGCAACTACTAATATTCAGCTATATCCAAATGACTCGCAATATCACTTTGACAGAGCTAAACATTATGTTGGCTTGGCTCGTCAGGATTTAGCAATAGCCGACTACACTAAAGCAATAGAATTAGACCCAGAAAACGTCTTTTACTACTGGGAAAGAGGTCGTGCCTACTGGGTGATGAGTCAATATCAAAAATCATTAAATGATTACGATAAAGCCATCGAGTTGGAGATACCTGAAGGATTACAACGGAAGTCAAAAGTGACTATTCTTAGTGCAGAATTAGACCAGTTACAAGAAGAGAGAAAGGAATTACTGGAATACATTAACTAGCAATTAGGCATGTACCAATTGCAGTTATTTAAGTAGTGGGTACTTCTTGACTAGTGGGATCCTCACCCAGAATTTTCCGAGACCTATCGGAGAGCCCGCTGCTGCGACTATGAGCCCTGCCATGATGATCATGCCGATTATGTGATCGTCCAGGAACGGGTTGTTCTCAGGTGTAATCAGTGCGTACATCGCGATCCCGATATACCCTGCGATCCTGACTCCGATGCCGAGCATGAGGGGTAGCTCGATTCCGAGCAGTCCCAGCGCATGAACAGCCATTTGATCGACTCAGAGCCCGCGAGGCCTTGTAGGTCTCTGCCAGTGGTCCTCTCGACGCGAAGTTCAGGAACCCGAATGTGGGTGATTCGCCGTCGATCCAGCCCTTGCCCGCCTCTGTGGCGTATCCGAGTCCGAAGAGCTTGTCGGCGAAGGCCCAGAAGAATGTCCAGCCCATCGCCAGCCTCAGGGCTGCCCAGACGAGTCCGGTCTTGCCGCCTGCCTTGCTACTCTCTTCGGCTGCCGTGGTGACATACTCTACGTCCCTCGGCGCATACTCTTTAACCTCAACTAGGTTCTTGGTTCTTTCTGCTGCGGTAGTCATCTTCTGGTCTCCTTCCTTGCACCCTTGGCTCTCGGGGCCGGGTGTTATTTATTTCGTTTGTAGTGTATTTCACAAAGTGTGGGCGCAGTGTGAAGATGCAGTTGATGGGCGTGAAGAAACTGTGAAGTATTTCACATAATGCATATTTGACCCATTTAGCCATGTATGCTTCCAGGCCCCACGGGCCCCGGTAACACCAGTGAGCGGTGCTATAATGGACGGGAAATTCAAGGGCTGATCGCTGATATCTGTGACTGAATTCGGTGAGGAGAGCGACTTGGGCGAAAGGGCCAGTGACGCGCGTTATAGGAAGTACCTGGAGTCCGAGCTCGAGGCAGCCGCCTTGTATACGGCGCTGGCCGACGTCGAAGACGATCCTGCCCGGGCGGAAATCTTCCTGAAGCTGGTTGACGCTGAATTGAAACACGCCGGGCGCTGGGCCGAGAAGCTGGGGATGGACCCGGCGCAACTCAGCAGCAGCGGCCTGGGTGTAAAGGGACGGTTGTTGAAGTGGGGGGGGCGTATATTCGGTACCCGCCGGGTTCTGCCTATCTTGCTCCGCCTGGAGGCCAAGGAGACGGCGATATACTCCGCCGATCCTGAGGCCGTAGACCTCGTCCCGGAGGAACGCAGACACTCTCGTACGCTCCGGGAAATGTCCCGACCCGGCTCGTCGACAGACCCCCAGTTGCCGTCCACTTCGGTCGGGGGCTCTGGTAGTCTCAGGGCAGCCGTACTGGGCGTCAACGATGGCCTGGTGTCGAACTTCAGTCTGGTCATGGGCGTCGCGGGTGGGACTGGCAACCCAGACTTCGTGCTATTAGCTGGTGTCGCCGGTCTCTTCGCCGGTGCGTTCTCGATGGCCGCCGGCGAGTACATATCGATGCGGTCTCAGCGCGATATCTACGAGTTCGAGCTTGCGAAAGAACGGATAGAGTTGACCGAGTGGCCGGAAGAGGAACTTGAAGAGCTGGAGTTGATCTACCAGGCCAAAGGCCTCTCGGCGGAGGAGGCGAGCACCGTCGCTCACCGGATAATGGCAGACCCTGAGGTTGCCCTGGACACCATGGCGAGAGAGGAGCTGGGTCTGGATCCCTCCGAGCTGGGTTCGCCCAGGGGAGCGGCAGGAGCGTCTTTCTTCGCATTTATCGGAGGGGCGCTGGTGCCAATAGCGCCCTACCTTCTCCAGGCTGGTGACCTGGCGTTCTCATTGAGCGCCGGCTTCAGCGCCGCCGCGCTACTGGTAGTGGGCAGTTTGCTGGCGTCGATGTCGGGCCGGCCGGTATGGTGGGGAGGGCTGCGCATGCTCCTTGCTGGTGGGGCTGCGGCTGCGGTTACGTATGGCATCGGCACACTGGTAGGCATACCGCTGGACTAGCGCAGACTGTTGACCGAGCCGTCGCCATAATCCACTTAAGACACACGACGCCGCGATTCACGGACCGGGGTGCTCTGATTTGACTTCAACAATTCGACTGGGGCGCATATTCGGTATCCCCCTTGGGCTCCACTACTCCTATTTTGTCTTGCTGGCTCTGCTCACATGGAGGGTCTCAGGCGTGTATTTGCCTGATCGCTACCCCGGCTGGGATTCGTGGGCCTACTGGGCTACCGGGGCCATCGCAGCAATACTGTTATCTGTCTCGGTAGTCGTTCACGAATTGGCCCACTCGCTGGTTGCCCGTTCACGAGGGATTGAAGTCGATGGGATCAATCTGTTTATTCTCGGCGGGGTCAGCAACCTTGATGC
Organism: Dehalococcoidia bacterium; assembly: GCA_963580905.1. Classification (GTDB taxonomy): domain Bacteria; phylum Chloroflexota; class Dehalococcoidia; order Lucifugimonadales; family CAJWER01; genus CAJWER01. The sequence continues at coordinate 10,630 of CAUZNX010000014.1, forward strand.
CGACTCCCGGCGAGCCCGTGATGAGTTTCTCATAGCTATCGTTGGGCCTCTAACCAGCCTGATGATTTCGGTGATCTTGTGGGGGGGCGCCTCGGTTTTGAGCGGCGGCAGTTCGCCCATCAACGCGGTCATCTGGTATCTAGGGGTTGTCAATTTCTTTCTGGGCATATTCAACCTGCTGCCGGTGTTCCCACTCGACGG
>CAUZNX010000015.1:0-10619 GCA_963580905.1 Dehalococcoidia bacterium
GACGGCGTTGAAGATAGTAGCGGAGTCGAACTCTTTCAGCGCCTCGAATATGTCTCTCGGATTCCCCATTGTGCGTCCTCCCGTGTTGACTGTACATCGGCCTCTTAGGGCCGCTTCGATAGCGTTCGCGGCAGATTATATCCTCGTGTTCAATTCGATTCAATCCCAGCGCCCTGTGATACAATTTGCCGTGTTACCAGCAAGACCACCCCGGAGGCCGAAAACCCCAAAATGACATCCAACATTGTGCTCTCTAATAAGGAATTCAAGGTTGTGGGCAAACGCCCCATCCGCCACGATGGCTACGACAAAGTCACAGGCAAGGCGCTGTACGGTGCCGACATCAGCCCGCCTGGACTCCTGCATGGAAAAATCGTTCGGAGCCCGCATGCCCATGCTCGGATCATCTCCATAGACACCAGCAAGGCCGAGGCTCACCCGGAAGTCCGGTCAATTGCCACATCGGCAGACCTGGTGGACACGGATTCTACAGTGCTCGGGGATCGTCAGGGAAGCCAAAAAATTCTTGCCAAGGACAAGGTGCTCTACAAGGGGCACGCAGTGGCGGCTGTGGCAGCGACGAGCCTCCACGCGGCGGAAGAGGCAGCGGCACTGATCGAGGTCGAGTATGAAGTGCTGCCACTCGTTAATGACGTAGAAGAGGCGATGAAGCCAGGCGCGCCCCAGCTCCACGACGAGTACGAGAACAACATTGCAGACCATCTGCAACTCAAGCTCGGAGACGTCGAGGTCGGGTTCGATCAAGCCGACGTGATCATCGACCGCGAGTTCCGCACGAAGATGGTTCATCAAGGTTACATCGAGCCCCACTCCGCAACGGCATGGTGGACTCCTCAGGACAAGATCACCCTCTGGTGCAGTTCCCAGGGGCATTTCCAGATCGGCGAGAGCACGGCGAAAATGGTCGGAGTCCCTGTGTCTCAGATCAGGGTAGTTCCAATGGAGATCGGCGGCGGGTTTGGTGGGAAGACCACCGTTTACGTGGAACCCGTCGCGGTGGTCCTCTCCCACAAATCGGGTCTGCCGGTGAAGATCACGATGAGCCGGGCGGATGTCATGGAGGCGACTGGCCCTACATCCGGCACCTATATCAAGCTGAAGATGGGCGTCACCAAAGACGGGCGGATCACTGCCGCCGAGACCAAGATGTACTACGAGGCCGGTGCGTATCCTGGCTCGGCAGTCGGCGCAGGCGCTCAGTGCATGCTGTCGCCCTACGACATCGCGAACGTGCTGATCGACGGCTACGACGTGGTAGACAACATGCCCAAGACGGCCGCCTACCGCGCACCAGGAGCGCCTGCCGCAGCCTACGCAGCCGAACAGGTCATTGACGAGATTTGCGAATTAATTTCGATGGATCCGCTAGAGATGCGAATCTTGAACGCTGCGAAAGAAGGTACCAGGCGAGCCAACGGCGTTGTAAATCCCGTTATTGGCGCGGTCGAAACCGCTGAAGCAGCCAAGGCCCACGACCACTACAACACTCCCCTGGAGGGGCCGAACCGTGGCCGTGGCGTCGCATCCGGATTCTGGATTAACGGCTCTGGCCCGGCGTGCGCGATTGCCAACGTTAGGTACGACGGCACGGTAAGCCTGACCATCGGCTCGATGGACATCGGTGGCACAAGGCCGGGCGCGGCCCAGCAGTTCGCAGAGGTTCTTGGCATTGAGGTCGAGACCGTCAATCCCCAGGTGGGCGACACCGAGGCCATCGGGTACACCTCGATGACTGGCGGTAGCGGAGCGGCCTTCAAGACCGGTTGGGCCTGCTACGAGGCTGCCCAGGACGTCAAGCGACAGATGACCGCACGTGCCGCACTTCTTTGGGACAAGCCAGTCGATGATATCGAACTCATCGATGGCGTATTCCAGCATACTTCGGACACTGAACTCAAGATAACGTTCGCCGAGCTTGCCGGGGAGCTGACCGCAACAGGCGGACCGGTCGTAGGCAGTGCCAACCTGGACCCGCAGGGCGCCGGTAGTGCCTTTGCCACACACATCGTTGATGTCGAGGTCGATCCCGAGACAGGCAAGGTGACCATCCTGCGATTCACCGCAATCCAGGATGTCGGTAAGGCAATCCACCCGAGTTACGTCGAAGGCCAGATGCAAGGCGGCGCAGTCCAGGGAATCGGCTGGGCGCTCAACGAAGAGTACTATATGGGTGAAGATGGCAGTATGAAGAATGCGACCCTTCTGGACTATCGCATGCCCACATCCCTCGACCTGCCGATGATCGATACCGTCATCGTCGAGGTAGCCAACCCCGAGCACCCATTCGGAGTACGTGGCGTGGGTGAGGTGTGCATCGTTCCACCGCTAGCTGCAGTGGCGAACGCGGTGCGCCATGCCATTGGTGTGCGCATAAACGAACTGCCGATGAACCCGGCGGCTGTTACCAGGGCAATTCAGTCCAAAAACGGCGGCTAGCAGGGCGGGGCGTTAGAGAACAACCGTAGGGGCGGGTCTGTGACCCGCCCCTTTTTATTTGGGGGGGTAGGTTCGCTATCGGTCGCGGGCGTCGTGATCGTAGCGGCCAGCGATTTGTCCTGCGCTGTCTACGACTAGAGCGTAGGGGAACTTCACCGTCGTAGTGCAGGCATGGCCAGGCGCTGCCAGCACCAAATCTCCCACCGCGAGGGTCTCGCCATTGAGCCTCAAGACCCCATGCTCCTCACTTTGAGCGGTCAACTCGGCTGCCGGGTGTCCGACGAGTTTGAAGCGGTGCTCCATCGGTTGGTCCGGAGAGCAGGTTTTCGATCCGAGGTCAGTGGTCACCGTGTCCATGCCGGGATCACTATCGATCACTTGTCCCAGCACGACGGCGGCCACCTTGAAATCTAGCTCAGGAATCGTCGCATTGCGTGAATCCCAGTACACCCACGTTCCGGGTGTCACTCGGACCTTGTTCGCGTCCTCGCCCAGATACAGATGGAACGACCATGAGCCGCCAGCCAGGTTGTCGTCGGCCGCGATTCCGTGGCGCTCCGCGACCTCCCACACTTCGTGCATGTATCCAATACTCGTATCGACAAGGGCCTGTCGCTCCACCCGGTCGGGCTTGTAGAGCGTGTGGCCGTCGAAAATGTGGACCCCGAGGGCACGCAGTCCAGGCGTCCTAGCGGTCTGGACGTAGAGTTCTCCAGCTTCGGCTCCCGGCTGAACCCCGGTTCGCCGCATACCCGTATCCAGATCAAGATAGACGCCTAGTTCCAACCCGGCCGCCACCATGGACTCAGACAATCCCGTCAGGTGCTCAGGGGTACTGACGATGGCCTTTACTACTATCTCAGGAAAGTTTTGCATCAGAGAAACGAGTCGCTCGCGCTTCCTTGGGTGCAGTATCGGATACGCGATGACAATTTCGTCGACACCGGCGTCCGCCAGCATCTCCGCTTCTTTCATAGTCGCGCACTTGTAGGAACGTATGCCGGCGGCGATCTGCAGCTTCAGGACATCCGTAGACTTGTGGGTCTTTGCATGAGACACGAGACGGTCTACCGAGCCGCAGACGCGCAGAACCTCGGCTATGTTGTGCTGGAGCATATCCTCATAAACGAGGAATGCAGGCGTGTCGATGGCCTCCGGGTCGTCAAGCAGGTATCCGTCAATCTCCATGGGGCGCTCCTGAAAAGGGTTTGAGGTTCTTTTAACGGGTCGTGATCGGAGGGGCGGTCGACGGCGGTGAGTATAGCAACGGCGCTATGCTCAGTCAATCGACGTCACGCCCCTGTTCCTGACAAAAGGAATGTGGTTAGATTGGGCGCGCATCACACGGGAGGCAAACGTCTTGTACGTCGGAACTCAAGATCCGCCACAGGATGACAGCGACCTAGATCTGCTTCCGCAGCTCGGGGTCAAGAACATCTGCGCGAGCCCACCTGAGCCTTGGCGTGAGTGGAACGTGGACCTGCTGACAGGCTTCCGTGAGAAGATCGAGACCCACGGCCTATCCCTGGACATGATAGAACTGCCGCTGGAGTCGCGTCCGATCGCCGAGAATGGCGCACCCCACGTTTTCCTCGGCCCCAGTGATGAGAGGGACCGCGAGATCGATCAGATTTGCGAGCTGATTCGTAGCATGTCGCTTGCAGGCATCCCCGCCGGCAAGTACAACGTCACCATTCTGGGCATTCTCCGAACTGAGTCGACGTATGGACGTGGAGGCGCAAAGCTATCGACCTTCCGCTACTCTGAATTGGACCAGACGTTGCCCGACGTGGCGGATGCTCCAGCAGAGGTGATGTGGGAACGCATAGACCATTTTCTGGAGAGGGTCGTGCCGGTCGCGGAGGAGTACAAGATCCGGCTGGCGTGCCATCCCCAGGACCCCGGGATTGGCGACAGAACCTATCGAGGGGTCGCTCGGGTGCTCGGGACGGTCGACGGGCTCAAGAGGTTCATAAACATGCATTCAAGCCCCTACCATGGCTTGAATTTCTGCCAGGGTACTGTCTCCGAAATGCTTGATAACCCGGGCGAAGAAATCTACGACATCATTCGCTATTTCGGCGAGCGCGACAAAATATTCAACGTCCACTATCGCAATATCAAGGGCGGGTCGCTCGACTTTGTCGAGGTGTTCCCCGACGAGGGTGACGTGGACATGCTACGAGCACTGAGGGCCTATCGTGACACGGGCTACAAGTATATGATCATGCCGGATCACACGCCGCAGGTCGTCGGTCCAGGGGCGCGCCGAACCGGCTTCGCATATTGCTACGGCTACATCAATGCGCTACTTCAAGTCATCGAAGTCGAAGATAGATCCAACCCAAGAGTGAACTAGGCCCCAGAACGACATCAGGAGGAGACACGGAATGGGATTCACGACAAGACCGGTGATAATGGGCAGGAGAGGTGTCGTAACAGCAGGCCACTACCTGTCAGCAGAGGCCGGAATGCGAATCATGACCCAAGGCGGCAACGCTATCGATGCCGCCGCTGCGATGTGCATTTGCTTGAACCTGCTGGAACCGCAGTCAAACGGCATCGGCGGCGAGGTGCCGACCCTCATCTATTCCGCGAAAGAGGGCAAGACCTTCGCTGTTTCAGGCATGGGCTGGTCACCGAAGGACCTCACTATCGATTGGTGCCGTGACAATGGCGTGGACATGATCCCCGGCGACGGCTACCTACCAGCCTGTGCTCCGGCTGTGGTAGGGACCTGGGCCGAGGCCCTCTCTAGGTTCGGCACGATGTCCTACTCCCAGGTGCTCGCGCCTGCCATCGAGCTGGCCGAGGGCGGCTTTCCCATGTATGAAGGTTTGCACAGTGCGCTCGTGGCCAATCAAGAAAAATTCACCGAGCAGTACCCCACCAGCGGCGATGTCTATTTGCCAGGTGGACGCGTGCCCGAGGTCGGAGAACTGTTCCGGAACATCGACTTCGCCAATACGCTTAAGACCATGTGCGCTGCGGAGAAGTCCGCAAAACACAAGGGACGGGTAGCTGGCATCGAGGCGGCCAGAGACGCTTTCTACAAGGGCGAGATCGCCGAGAAGATTGCCAAGTTCATATCCACACACGCTGTGACAGACGAGACAGGGGCGACGCGCACGGCTCTCCTCTCCTACGACGACATCTCTGAGTGGCGGGCGACGGTCGAGGAGCCGATCTCCTACAACTACAAAGGACTGGACGTCCACAAGTGCCCGACATGGACTCAGGGCCCGACCTTCGTGCAGCACCTTGCCCTACTGGATGGCTTAGACCTCAAGGCGATGGGGCACAACACCGGTGAGTATCTTCACACATGGATCGAGACGTGTAAGCTGGCCTTCGCCGACCGCGAGGCCTACTATGGCGACCCGGCATTCGATGACGTACCCTTCGATATCTTGCTGTCCCAGAAGTATAACGAGGCACGTCGCGGGCTTGTCGGTGCTACAGCGTCGATGGATCTGAGGCCGGGAGATGTGGGCAACGGAATCCCCGAATACGCGCTCAGGGACATCGGGGATGACAATCGACTGGCTCTCGGCATGGAGGCAGGCGTGACAGGCGCCGGGCAGGGCCACCACCTTGGAGACACGACTCACCTGGACGCCGTAGACATTGAGGGCAACATGGTGGCCGCGACGCCCTCGGGCGGTTGGATCGGTACATCGCCGCTGATCTCGGGCCTCGGTTTCCCCATCGGCACGCGTGGCCAAATGTTCTACCTGAACCCGGAGCGGCCAAACGCACTCCAGCCACGCAAGAGGCCCAGGGCGACACTGACACCAACCATGGTGACCCGCAACGGCCGACCGTGGATGGCGTTCGGCACACCAGGCGGAGACGGTCAGGAGCAGTGGACGGTGCAGTTCTTCCTGAACTACGTCGAGTTCGGTATGAACATCCAGGAAGCACTGGACGCCCCTACCCTGGTCACCACACACTTCCCGTCGTCGTTCTACCCAAGGGAGTCCTACCCAGGGCGAGTAACGCTGGACCCGATGATCCCATCAGCCGCGGCAAACGAGCTGCGGCGACGAGGACACGGCGTAGAGATGTGGCCCGAGCCGTACACCGGCGGCAAGGTGATGGGCATTCGCATCGACGAAGAGCGCGGCGTCATACAGGGCGGCGCAGCCCCCAAGGGCAGCATAGGCTACGCCATAGGCTGGTAGGCGCCACGGGCACTTTTGGGGTGCGGGGTGTGGGGCGTGCATGGGGCAAGTCCCTTGGCGGGTGGTTCGACGGGCTTGCCCATCGATATCACACTGCGCTCCCACCTCTGTCATGCTGAGGAGGCTTTCCTACGAAGCATGACAGAGGTGGGGGTGCGTTCCTACGTGGCCAGAAAGGCATACTCACGGCCCCGGACCCTTCTCGTCTCCGCTCAGCGTGACATATCAGGCTCCGCTAGCGGTCCCATGGGAATTCTAGAGTCGGGTTGTTGGCGTAGCGGCGCATGGTTAGGGTCAGCGCGACGCCTGAGCCTGGGGCGAGCCGGACCGTGTAGGCGGATGCGTCTACGTCCAGGCTCTGATCGTTCGCAGTCGCGCTCATGATTTGATGCTCGCCGTATCCACCGCCCTGCACTACCACCGTACGCGACTCCACCTGGCTGATGTTTACCAGTGTCACGTCCGTTTCGGTTGCGGACATGCGGGTCACCAGGGCGGCTACGTCTTCGGGGACGCCGGCGCGGCGGCGCTCGGGGTCGAAATAGCGCACTCGGGCGTGCAGCGGGTAGCCTTCCCTGCCGGTCGGGAGCCCGCCGAGCATCAGCTGGGTCAGGGATCCCGTCACTGCCGGGACAAGATGGTTCATGTCGTCGGACATTCTCGTGTCGGCTGAAGCTGTGTCGGCCCTCACTTGTTCCATGCGCCAGCGAACCGCCTCTAGGTCACGTTCGAGGGCCTCGGTCGCATAGCCCGGGTTTTTCCCGTCCAAATACTGGATCCACTCATCGTCTCGTACACGCTCTCGGTCCGCTTCGACCATCGACCAGTAGTACACTGCGAGGGCCCCTTCATCGAATGGTCTCTCTCTATAGTCGTACCAGCCCTCATCACCGTGCATTCTTGGGTACAGGGTTCGCCCCTCGACTGTCTTGGAATTTTCATTGACCGCCTGGATGACTCTCCGCCAGGTATCCACGTATCGCTGATCTCCGGTCAGCAGCAGGCCGTTCCCGAACCCATACGGGATCCGGTTGAACATAAACGGGCGATGCCTGATCGCCTTGTCTGCCGGGTCATAGACTGAAAATCCCCAGCCGTAGACGCCGCCATACCACTTACCGTCAGTCTCCCCACCGATGGACCCGTCCAGTCCTATGTTGCTCGGAGTGAGGCCGCCGTTGGCCTCGGTGCGCTCGACCCAGGCGTCGATGTACTCCAGCGCCCAGTCACGAAAACTTTGTTCGCTTGTGAGGGCGTACGCATTAAAGGCGAGGGTGGTCGCCCCGAGGTTCAACGGGTGGTCGCCAACGATATCGTTATAGTCCTGGAAATGCACCAGCATTTCACCGTAGTCGCGTTCGCCGTGCCCCGGGTCGAAGCGCCCGGCGATCTCGATGGGGTCGCCTGCCCAGTCAAGATCCGTCGTCTTCCTGAGCAACGGTCCACGGCTGCCGTTGAACATACTGCGGATGATGCGGTGCTCCGAGTCATAGTTGTCGGCCTGGGGATCGTCGCCCGTGTAGAAACCCGCAAAGCGTCTCGTCCTGTTTTCCAAAGCGCTGTCATGAGGGTCCGATAGCCCCTGGAGAGTGAAGGCGTTGAGTCCTTCGCCGATGTGCATCCAATCAAACATGACTGGAAATTCCTTGTAGTACATGCCATCACGGCCCATCGGTACGTCGACCGTCTTGGCTTCGGTGTACTGACGTATATGGCCCTCCCAGCCTTTCTTGTACAGATCTAGGACGATGTCGGGAGCACCCAGGGCATGCAGCATGGTCCAATTCAGCAAATTTTCCGCGCCGTCGTCCGGTCCGTCGTCGCCTCCCCAACGTGGGACACAGCGCAGGTACCCTCGCTCGTCGAAGTAGTGTTCGTAAAACTCGCGGCACGCCAGCGTCTCAGCGCGAATCAGCTCGCGCTGCAGTAGCGCCCAGTGGGGCGGCGTCATGGGATCTTCGATGTGCAGTGCCCGAGGTGCCATAGATCTCTCCTTGCTCGCTTATTTCAAATACTCTAGCATCGCTGGAGGCATGGTGGCCAGGAGGCCCGCATCCACCGGCAGCATCACTCCCGTGATCCAGCGCGCCTCTTCACTCGCCAGGAACGCAGCTGCCCAGGCGATGTCCCACGCGTTGCCCTCCACACCCAGCGGTGCAGAATTGCGACGCCGATCACGGATCTCTTCGCGCTCCTTTTCGGACATGAATCCCGAAATCAGGGGCGTGTATAGGTATCCGGGGACGATGCCGTTGACTCGCACGTTTTCGCGACCGTGCTGGACAGCCATAGACGTAGTCAGTGTCACTATGGCACCCTTGGACACAGAGTAAGCGATGAGTTGATTCGCGCCGCCCCGGAAGGCCTCCACTGAAGAGACATTGATGATGGAGCCGCCGCCAGAGCTCGTCATACAGGGCACTGCGAATTTGCTTGTCAGCATCATGCTTTTGACGTTGACCTGCATGATCCGGTCCCACTCCTCTTCGTCAGCATCCACGACTGAGCCTAGAGAGATGATTGCAACGTTGTTGAACAGGATATCGACACCGCCATAGCGCTCGACCGCGGCGTCAACCAGTGCCTCACAATCCCCGATCTTTGCGACATCAGCTTCGAAGATCGAGGCGACGCCACCCGCCCCTTCAATCACCTCCAGGGTCACCTGTGCCGCCTCCGGGTCCCGATCGACTAGCAGCACCTTGGCTCCTTCACGTGCGAAGACAATCGAGGTCGCCTTCCCCGTGCCCACGCCTGCCCCGGACGAGCCAGCGCCGGTGACGATTGCTACTTTCCCTTCGAGTCTCCGTCTGTACTGTGTGATATATCACCTCGTGTCGGCCAGCAGCTATGTTGAATGCTCCGCGCGCCACTCTATCGTATCGACGTTCATGATGCTAGACTGCCGCCAATACACAGGAGAAATGCCTAAATGACCAAACGTTACCCATCTTCGATCCTCGTCAGCTGCGAAATACCCTGGGACGAAAATCACGAGTTGATCGAAGACACGTTCCGTGCAGAGATACGGGACGCCATGGAGACCTACCACAACCTGTACATCTTCGGTACGGCTGGAGAAGGGTACGCGCTCACCCTACCCAGATTCAAAGAGATCGTAGGCATATTCCGCGAGGAGACCAACAAGCCCGACATTAATCCCATGGTTGGCATCATCTCCATGTCCACTGGGCTAGTAGTCGAGAAAATCGCTGCGGCCTACGACATCGGGTTCCGTGTGTTTCAGATAGCTATGCCGCCATGGGGTACGCTATCCGACAACGAGTACATGACCTACTTCAAAGACGTGTGCGGAAGCTTCCCGGACGCCAAATTCGTCCACTACAACCTGCCAAGGTCAGGACGCGTGCTCCTCACCGAGGACTACAAACGGATCGAGGCCGCGGTGCCGAACCTGGTTGGCACGAAGTTCACCTCGGCTGATGCCAACGAGTGTCGCAAACTGGTGACAGAGACAGAACTTCAACACTTCTTCGGCGAGGCTAATTATCCGTTTGGGAGCCTCCACGGCGAATGCTCTATCCTGGCGTCTTGGGGGGCCCTGTTCCCGAGCAAGACCAGAGAGCTATTCGATCTTGGAAAGGCCGGAGAGTTCGAAAAGGCCTACCGTGTTGCCCTTGAGATCGACGAGGCCGGGGCGACGTTCCTGGCGCCGGCATTAGGCGGCGTGGAACGAATAGATGGGGCGTTCGACAAGATGATTGTTCGGGCCAGCGGTATAGACATGCCGCTACGGATGCTCTCCCCATACGACGGTGTCGATATGAAGACCTTCGAGGCGTGCGTTTCCGCGCTGAAGAGCAAACACGCCAGCATGTTGAACTAGAGGTTGGTCGTGCCTAAGCGTTACCCGCAGGCGGTCCTTGTGAGCTGCGAGCTTCCCTGGGACGAGCACCAGCGGCTCATGGAGGACGCCTTCCGCGCCCAGGTACGCACAACGCTGGAGTCCTTCAACCA
>CAUZNX010000016.1:0-10413 GCA_963580905.1 Dehalococcoidia bacterium
ATCTGGGTAGGCTAGATTCTCGGCGGTCTGATCGGTCTCCTCGTGATCGTTGTACTGCTCATGTACCTGATTGGATCGTCACTGGTGAACAAGGTCTACGATGTTCATCTGGCAGAGTTCCCAATTCCTTCAGGCCAGTGGCTATTGAGAGAGGCAAACACTTGGTCGAGAGCGTCGGCCTTTGTGTGGAGTGCCACGGAGATAATCTCGCAGGGGGCATACTCTAGAATGACCCACTTTTCGGGATCCTAGCCCCGTACAACCTCATGTCGGGATTGGGCGGCGAGTACTCCGATACGCTCTTCGTTCGGGCTATCAGGAACGGTATCAACAAGGATGGCAATCCCATGGACATCCTGCCGTCCAACTACAACAACATAATCGGCGACGAATATATCGGGGCTATCGTTGCATACCTAAAGAGCTTGCCCCCCGTCGACAACGAACAAAAGAAAACTAATCTTGGTCCTCTGGGCCGCATCCTGGTGCTGGTGGAGAAGGATCTACTGCCTGCGCAGACATCAACCACGACGCGCCCCGGACGGTGCCGCCTGCGCCAGGGATGACTAAGGAGTATGGGGAGTACCTGGCCTTGGTGTGCGCTCTGGCGGATCGGTCCCCGGAGAGCCCCTATCCGCGCCCAAGTCGGCGAATCGGGGGCAATCATGGTCAGAGAGAGATTTCGTCTCAACCCTGAGGACCGGCACCACCCCAAACGGAAAGCAGCTTGATCTCGAACTGATGCCCTGGAATCGTTTTAAGCTGCTAGACGAAGACGAATTGCAAGTCATCTGGCTGTTCATTCGGACCCTAGAGCCAAGAGGGTTCGAGGAGTAGCGGGCTCCGCGCCCGGTATCAACTCAGCTTCCAGCGAGGCTCTACATCATGGTTGACGTACGACTCTGGCCAGTGGCCGTTGGAGAAGGCGATCGCGCTTTCGACTGACAGCCGCCACTGCTTTTCCTGGGTCAGGTCGGAGTGCCCTGCCGTGTGGGGTGTGAAGACGACATTGTTCATCGTTAGCAATGGATTGTCTGCCGGCGTCGGCTCCTCTTCGAACACATCCAGCCCTGCCCCGGCGATCCATCCCTTACGGAGCGCTTGGGTCAGCGCGGACTCCTGAACCACGGGCCCTCTGGACGTGTTGATCAGCAACGCCTCTGGCTTCATCATCCTCAGCTCTCGCTTCCCGACCAGGCCCTTGGTTGCCGCGGTCAGCGGGCAGTGGAGTGAGACGAAATCCGACCTGGTCCATATTTCGTCCAGGCTGGCATGCTGCGCCCCTTTTGCAGACATGACCTCGGCGGTGACGTAGGGGTCGTTACAGAGCACGGTCATGTCGAATCCACTCATCTTGCGGGCAACGAGTTGGGCTATGCGCCCGAATCCGACGAGCCCGAGTGTCTGGCCGAAGACGTGGTGATTCGGCAGAGGGTCTCGTCCCCATATTCCCTGCCTCAACTCGCGGTCTTTCAAGGGGATTACACGTACCAGAGAGAGCAGGAGCGCGATCGCGTGCTCTGATACCTCATCGTCGTGGGCGCCCGGCGTATTCGTCACGACGATACCCTGGCGCGTCGCGGCCTCTACGTCGACGTTGTCGGTGCCGCTGCCCGTGCGGATCACGGCCCCGCACCTCTTAAGGACCGGCAGGGTCTCGGCGTTGACGATCTCGCTGCCGCCGAGGACCCACACCAGATCCGCATCACCCGCCACGCGATCCATGTCGTCCCTAGTGGCACACTCCTCATACACAAAATCGACATTTTCCGCCCGAAATGCGTCTTGCACCCAGCCCGGAATTCCGTCCTCACCCGCTTGCGGGTCCAGGGCGACCATAACTACTTTGAAATTTGACTTGTCCTCGACGTCCATCGATTCGCCTCCTTGGGCGGTACTTGGGTTGTGGGATGTGCGTGGCCGGCGGGGTTTCGTTACGTCCCGGCGTTGTCCTGGGGATGGTAGCCGATTACCTCGGCTGCGGTCTCAATGTCGTGGAAGCGCAGTGTGTTGTTCGAGACGCCGTAGACTACCGCGAAACCGACCGATGCTGGCGCTGCAATGGCGCGGTCGACCAGGTGGGCAGCGTCGTTGTGGCTAAGGTAAAGCGAACGTCCGAGTGGTCCCATTCCATCGGGACTATCGATGTCGTGAACCCCGCCGATACGGAGCGCAATGCACGACAGGCCGAATGCGTCCCAGTAGTAGGAGCCCAGGGATTCGCCGAATGCCTTGGCCACCGCATAGAAGCCGTCTGGCCGGTGTGCCTCGGCGGTGATCATGGGTACCGGGTCGGGAAGGTCGGCGTCGCGCTGTTCGAAATACGCGCGGTAGGGCTCCTCCTTCATCGGTAGGTAGCCGACCACATGGTTAGAGGAGGCGAAGACGACGCGCTCGACTCCCGCCTGCCTCGATGCTTCCATGATGTTGTACGTGCCTACGATGTCGTTCTTGTGAATCGAGTCCCATGGCGCGTCTTCCCGAGGATCAGCCGCCAGATGGACGACAGTTTGCTGGCCTTCAAAGGCGGGCTTGATCGCATCGAGGTCGGAGATATCCGCCACGTGTGATGTATAGTCGCCCGCAGGTTTGACATCGAGACTGGTGAGTTCGTACTTGTCGCCTATCCGCTCGGTGATCACTCGGCCGATGCGCCCTGCCATGCCCGTGATCAGGACCTTTCGCTTTGCCACAGGATATCTCCTGAAGATCTGAATATGCCTGCGGGCCAGAATGTCATCTGACTCGCGCCGCTCCTACTCTAGCACGTGATCTCTTCTGGACAAGGGGAGTGGTGTGGCGGATTCGTACCTGTGAGCAGCCCGATTAGGGTTTCCTCCCCCATTCGATAGGGGCAGCCCCTGCGAAGTTGGTCAAGGGGAAGTCTTATGAATGTCCGAATCATCCTGCTCTCAGCCGCAGCCATGATGACGTTGGCCTTGCTAGCAGCATCGCCCTCGTCCAAGGTTGAATCAGCTCCAGGCGGATATATGGAGGTCGTCTCCTTTGATACTGGAGTCGAGCGCTCAAAGGATCCACTGCCGGCAAATGAATCGGCCCGTTTCAACCACTACAATCTTGTCATACGGTGGGCCTCCTCCAGGGACGCCGTTGAGTACCTGGTTGAAGGGAGTCCAAAAGGGGTGAAGGCGGACGCAGTCGAATCAGCGGTCGAAACCCTGGACAAGGAAATAGATTCCTGACGCTTCAAGCGCAGTTCCAGGTCAAAGCAGAAGAATCCCTGCACCGGTGAGGCTAACACGATCTCGTGGGAGCCCGGGGATGGCCCGGGTGGGATTCTTGCCACTGCGGGTGTCTGCTAGAACACGAAGACTAACGAGATTGCCGGATTCCGTGTCGTACTCGACTCACTGGAGAACTGGTCCACCAAAGGAACGGCCGATACGTTTGACGTCGAGAGCGTCCTGGCCCACGAGATGGGGCATGTAGCCGGGCTAGACCATGTGAACGGTCGCAACAACGCGCGGCTCACCATGTACTCGTCTACCGCTCCAGGCGAGACCCACAAGCGTTCGCTGGACAAGGGTGACAAGTCAGGGTTGGACGCGCTCTATCGCCATTCTAAAGACAGTGATAAGCGCGAGTCGGGCAAAGACAAGAAGGGCGGGAGAGCCGAGTACGACGAGACCGGCGGCCCGAATCTCTTCTGGGACTAGTTCCGCCCATAGCGCGAATCGATCTGGAAGTAGAGTTATACGAAATGTGTGAGGCGAGGCTAGTGGCCTAGAAGCCACGGCCTCGCGGAGAATTCAAAGGCCTGTTTGATCCTGTAGCCGCTCTTGCGGCACCGGGGCAAGCAGGCCTTTTGGCATTGCTAGGACTCGTCAGTCCCTCATTCGTTGGGTCGTTACAGCGGGAAACCTTCGAAGGCGGTGGACAGGTTACCGAGCTGGCCCAGGCCTGATCTCCCTTCGCAGTGCTGCGATAGACTCTCGCTGAGTTTACTGGGTGTTTGACCACCTCGACCAGCCCGAGGTCTACAAGGCCTGGTAGGGTGCGAAGCAGCTGGCTGGGGGTGGCCCGTGTGGCTCGTTGCAGGTCGACCAGGCGACCGGAACCATGGGCGAGTATCTCCTGCATGAGGCCAAACTTGGACCTGCGACGGCCAAGGTCGATGGAAGGGGGTGCTTTAGGCTCCGGGGCGCGCTGCACGATCGCAACAGAGGAGGGGGAACTCATCACTGTGCGCATAGTAAATAACCTTCTTCCCATGCGCCCAGGGATTGCCTTCCGGCTGAAGTATGTCACTTCGTAACCGGTTGGTCCTAGCTATGATAGTAGGGCTGGTCCCCTAGGTGGTAGGGTGCTGACACCTCATCGGCCATTCCGCCGTCAAGCGGTCTAAGGTGTCTTTCCATGGAGTACGATCATGAGGGGTAAGGGGCTGAAATAGAAAACGGACGGCCAAGGCCGTCCGTGTCGGGACTTCTCCATCACCGCAGTGAAGCGCCCCTTACCAGCCTTCGGCAGCGGGTTTCTCCACGGGTGAGTCAACCATCGCTGAGAGCTGGTTCAGGACCTCCAGGAGCTTTTTGCCTCTGGGGCTGATCTCGTAGACGGACCTGCCCTTTTCGTCTGCACCGATCTGAAGATAGCCTTCTGTGGTCAGGTACGGCAGGTATCGTTTCGCTTGCGAGTAGTTCAGGCCGACGATGAACCGTATGCTGGACTTTGTCGCAGGCGCCACAGACAGTATTTCCTTCAACACCTCTGGTGTAGTGCGCCTGCCAGCAGAATGCATATCGCCGATTCTCCTCTTCGCCAACTCTTCACCGTTGCAATGCGCGCTGCACGGTTGCCCAAAGTTACTTAGGTGGGAAGGGGGATACCTCCTTAAAACTACCTAGACGGGACTCCGACTTTTTCAGTATGCATCAGGCCGGTCGGGCATGGCAAGTCTTTGAAATACTACTCGCTGTTCCCCGACAGATGTTCTAAAGTGGGCCGACATACACTACTCGCCCCGTTGGAATTTTGGCTGCTTGGGAGCAACACCTCGCTCGAGCCTGATGGAGCTGCCATCAAGGGGCATGTCCACGCGGGATCCTCCACGCAGGTGCGACTCGATAACACCGAATATGAGCTCGGTAGAAGCTCGGGCGTTCCGAATTCCGCCTCGAGGCGGCTCACCCGTGTCCAGCGAATGGACCAGGTCTTCGACGAGCCGAAGGGTAGAGCTGGCGCGCTGATATGCCGGGAACTCTCCCTGCACCAGGCCGGACCTGCCACGGTGATCGGTCGAGCCGACGACCCTCATCTGCCACTCTTCCCCATTGGCTATGGCCGTTAGCACGCCACGTTCGCACACCGCCTCCCACTCGGAGCGGCGTCCGGAGTTGAGGGCATACGCTGTAACGCCGTTTTCGAACTGGATGGTTCCCTGTCCGATGGGGTCGAGTACCAGTCGACCGTCATGTACCGCTTCGTCGCCGTTCGGCAGATGGCCTTGCACCCACTTCACTGGCGTGTCGCTATTGAGGCGGAGCACGAGGTCGAAGGCGTGGCTGGCCCCGTTAAAGAGCGTGCCTGTGTCGTGGATTATCAGCGACCGTAGGGCGCCCAGCTCCCCGCTGTCGATTACGGCCTTCATGGTGTCGTAGCCGGGATCCCAGCGCCGGTTCGTGCCGAGGTTGAAGTGCACCCCGTTGCTTTCGCACACCTCGACCATGGTGTCCACCTCTGCCATCGACGCGGCCATGGCCTTTTCGGCGTAGATGGCCTTGACGCCATGGGTCGCAGCGTATGCAACGATCTCGGCGCGTTGCTCGGGCTGAGTAGCGACGCTAACGATGTCGGGCCGCACCTCGTCGATCATCTTCTTGTAGTCGGTGTACTGCGCGTCCTTGGGAACCCCATACCGGGTTCCCACCTGCTCCATGACGTCTGTCCGGAGGTCCGAGCACGCCACCATGGTCGTTCTGTCGCAAGCCTCGTAGCCCGCGGCGTGGGAGTAAGCCCCGCCACCCGCGAACACCTCGTTGTCAATGAACGCACCCATGCGGCTGCACCCGATAAGAGCTGCTCGATACGTTGTCATCGCACCCTCCGTCGTGATTGGAAAATGGAATCTAGTTTTACTTGGGTGCCGCTACGCTGGGAAAGGACGTAGTCAAATGGACACTCTTGTTTCAAGAGCACCAGCCCCGTCTAACCCAGCGTGCGCAGCACCTAGGAGCCGCTGTCTAGATACAGCTTAGGCATCGGGCCTGGAGGCGGCTGGGTGACGTCCATGCCGTGTATTTCCTTGGTTCATGTCTTTGAGGCCCTCGCTGCGTGCCCCGTTGAATCCGCAATCCATGCCTTCCACGTGTCGAGCTTGCCTTCAAGAATTGGAGCTACTACAAATGCCATGTCTTCCTCCTGCCGTCTGATAGAGTTGTTGTCTACATTCTCAGTTGTGGGTGCGGGAGTCAAGGCGTCGCCGCTGCGAACGGGAGGACGGAATGATTGCAAATTTGAGTGATGAGGAGACGGCCAGCCTCGAGGCGTTTCTGGCGCCACCGAGGATTGCCGTGCTGGCGACCCTCAACGGAAGCGGGTCGCCACAGATTTCGCCCATCTGGTATCGGTACTCTGAGGGCAGAGTAACCATGTCCACGGTCTCCGAGACGGTGAAATCCCAAAATATCCTTCGAGACGGTAGAGCGTCGGTCTGTGTCTACTCCGAGCCCGAGGCATTCGAGTACGCAAGCCTTAGCGGCACGGCGACAGTCATCGACGACGACCCACTGTGGGCCGAGACGCGCGCAATAGTTGATCGCTACGAACTGCCCGAAGATGCAGACAGTAGGATGCGTCGTTTGGAGCACCAGAATAGGGTGATCCTCTCTATAGAGGTAGACCGGGTGCACTTCAGTCGAAGTGACGGACGTAAGGGAACCAGGGTGTCGGTGAGATAGCGGCTTTATCCGTGGTGCCCGCTGCGCTAGAATTGGTCGGAATTCGATGAGGCTAGGGCTATGAAATCCCTGAGGGCTGTGGACTGCGTAGTATAGAATCAGGGGCCCCAGTTGGGCTTTGGGCGGGTTGCGCGTGATGTGAAGTGATGTACACGTGTGCAGTACCCGAGCGCGACGATGCGGCTGACACCATACAGAGGGACGACAATGACTCGGCGGCTATCAGTACGATTCTTGGCAGGTGCGGTGGTGCTGGCTCTGATGGCGTTAATGGTGACGTGGCCCTCCTCGACGGCCAGGGCGGCCGGGCCAATACTAGAGTCCCACCAGATCACCAGCGAGTTCCCCGCGGGATTTCGCATCAGGGCTCGAGCGAGCAGTGAGAACGATATTACCTCAGTAGCGGTGCGCTTGCGGGTCGGACAGTTGACCAGCGGCACCTACAACTACCTGGACTTCGAAAAGGTCGAGGGAAGTCAGAAGCTGGTGGACGGCGAGTATTTCTGGCGGACCGAAACCATTTCAAACTACATTCCACCTGGGACAATCATCAGGTATACCTTCGAAATCGAAGATTCGGCTGGCCAGAAGCTTGAGAGTGAGACCTTCGTTTTCATCTACTTCGACGCGCGTTTTGTTGACGACGAAGGCAACTCCAGGTGGGAGGAGGTCTCCGACAGCGCGGTTACGGTGGCCTACAAGGGACCTGTCAAGAAGCGCGCTGAAGAGATACTGAGGACCATCGTCGAGACGCTGGACAAGATGGTGCCAATCATGGGCGAAGAGGCAATTGCCGAGCCCATTCGCGTCACCATGTACAACAACAACAAGGAAATGCTCGAGGCATTACCGCCAAAGAGCGCCGCTATTAGTCGAGAGCTGATCACGGAGGGGCAGGCCTTCACCGAAGTTGGCACCCTTCTGGTTCTGGGTGGAGGGCGTCTGGCCCTCGGCACCGCCTCACATGAGGTCATGCACATCATCACCCACCGAGTCGGCGACAGTGTGTTCCGGCGCGTCCCCTCGTGGCTGAGTGAAGGTCTTTCGGAGTTCGCCAACGTGGACCCCGGTTTCTCTTACGACATTGCATTAGACTTCGCCATTGAGACTGATCGACTGCTGCCCCACGTCTTCATGCCCGGGTTGCCGGGAGAGTCCGAGGACGTCATCATTTTCTACGGTCAGTCTCGGAGCATCGTCAGAATGATGATCGCCGATTTCGGTGCTGCGAAAATGAAGGAGTTCATGGCGAGTCTGCAGAGCGGCAACAACATGGACAAGGCGCTCACGGCAGTGTATGGCCTCACCACGCAAACGTTGGACATCGCCTGGCGATCAGCTATCGGCGCAAAGCAGCTGGACGTGGAGGCTCGCACACAGGTGCGTCCCACCGCTGTGCCGCAGCGTGTTCCGTTGTTGTACAGCCTGACACCGCAGGCGCAGTCGGAGGTCGTCGCCGACGCCGAGGATCTGGCAACAGCCACACCTGAGCCGACTGCGACGCCAGAGCCCACCGTAATTCCGGAGCCCACCGCTGCGCCGGAGGTGGCAGTCGCCGTACCGGACGCAGATGTGGAGCCGACGGCGTCGCTGGCATCGGATTCCGAGCCGAAGCAGACCGGATCTGGAGCATCCTGCAACCCGTCGGCCTCAGGCGTGTCAGGACCGCTGGATTTGGCGGCGGTAGGATTGCTGCTGGGAGTGGTCGGGCTGGGACTGCGAAGGCGGTTCTAGGAAGCGGGTCTAAGGGCTAGGGATTGGGGGCTGAGACTAGTTCAGAGCCCAGACCCAATGGCCTATCGGTGACTGGCTCGCATAACCAGTCCCCGAAACCCAGTCCCTGCCTTTAGCTACCTGGTTCTGGGGTTCAGGACGTCGTAGAGCGCGTCGCCCAGCAGATTCCACGATAGGACCATCATCCACGCGGCGATGCCCGGTGCCAAAAGCATCCACGGCTCATTACGCAGCACGCTGATGTGACCACCTTGTAGCAGCATGACCCCAAGGCTGGGACGCGGCGGCTGGATGCCCAGGCCTATCCAGCTCAAGATTATCTCGGCGCCAACCATGGAACCCATTCCCATGGTCACGGTGATCACCATGGGGCCGACCGCGTTGGGCAGCAGATGGACGAAGAGGATGCGCGGCGTCCCTCCTCCTATGGCCCTCGCGGACTCCACAAACTGAGTTTCCTTTAGCGTGAGAACTTGGGCCCGAAGCAGTCGTGCCGCACCGAACCAGCTGAACGACACCAGGGCGATCGAGATTACGATGTAGTCTGCTACCCCTGACCTCACGAGCCCATCAAGAACCGTGTTGTCCTCCAGCCACCTTACCCAGTCCAAAATACGCGGACGCAATGTCGCCGCGATAATGATTACCAGGAAGATGTCGGGAAATGACGATGTAACCTCTCCGGTCCGCATGATGATCGAATCGACTCGCCCTCCGAAGTAGCCCGAAAGGAGGCCAAGCGTCACGCCAATGAGCAGACCACCGGTGGCCATGGCGACGATCGTCAGCAGCATGGTGTTCTGAATGCCCCACAGAACCCTTGTGAAAAGGTCGCGTCCCAACCTGTCGGTCCCGGCAAAGTGCGACTTGGTGAAGAAGCCGCCAATGCCCTGATCGGTGACGATACTTGGGGCCTGTCGGATCGAGCTGTAGTCCTGGGCCGTATAGTCGTACGGCGCGATCCAGTTCGCGAGGGCGCTGCCGCCGTAGAGCACCAACAGCGTAACCATGCATACGAATGCGATCTTTTTCCGTAACAGCCGTGCGAAGGCCCTGCTGAAGTGGCCCCTGCGTTTGGGCTGTTGACGTTCTGCTGCAAGACTTAGTTCTTGGACTGCCACTGTGACCCTAGTTGTATCGGATACGCGGATCAACAAACGCGTATGCGACATCCGCGGCAAGATTGGCGAGCACGAAAGCCGAAGCGGCGATTAGCGTGACCGCCATGATGACAGGGTAGTCGCGGTTGAAGACGGAATCGACCGCAAATCGCCCGATGCCTGGGACGCCCAGGATGGTCTCGACGATAAACGAACCGCTGATGAGGCCTGCCAGAGAAAAGCTCAATATCGTAATAATGGGGATCATCGCGTTTCGGGCCACGTGCCGCGATTCTACTGTGCCAGGATTAAGCCCCTTGGACTTTGCGGTGCGTATGAAGTCCTGCCCCAGGACGTCCAACGTACTGGCTCGCATGAGCCGGATGAAACCGGCAATACCGGGAACTCCCATGGTGATCGCAGGCACGAGGATACGCATGTCGAAAAATCCTCCCCACCCCGAGCATGGGATCCAGTGCAGCTTCAAGCAAAATATCCATAGGAGCCCAGGCACCGTCACCATGATTGGTACGGACATCAGCGCGAGGGCAACTGTCACCGTCGCCGGGTCCTGCCACCTCCCTTGCCAGTGGGCGATCCAGAACCCGAGAGGCAGCCCGACGCCGATGCTCACGATCATGGCGGCTATGGCAAGCTGC
>CAUZNX010000017.1:0-9923 GCA_963580905.1 Dehalococcoidia bacterium
TAGAAGCCCTGATCAATACCGAGGAAGATCGGAGCATTCGAACCAACATTCGGAATCCGAATACCGATCGTCAGGTTTGTCTTCTCCGCAGCACCCAAATCAGGTGCCGCAGCTGGAGCTGGAGCATCCGTTGTCGCCGGAGCAGTAGCCGCCGTCGTCGCCGTCGCATTCGTCACACTCGAACTTCCAGTGTCACTCCCACACGAACTCGCTAAGAGCAGCACCGCCATCAACGACACTATCCATTTTCTTGTGTTCATCTCACTCCTCCATTCATCATGTAACTCCCTTATTAATATGAAATTTGTGGCTTGCTTTCTCCACCAAAGATCTCGTTTGTCTCACCCCGTCGTCTAGTACCAAGGGGCCACCACACGACGCACAACATCCACGAGAAACATGCCTAGATTGGCCATAACGACCAATAAGAAGGTCAGAGCAAGAGCCACATCCAGTTCGAACTCGTAAGCCGAGCGGTCGATTAGATAGCCCAGGCCCTTGCTGCCACCAATGAACTCTCCTACCACCACACCGACCATGGCGCGAGCCACACCCATACGGATCCCAGTGAGAATGAGCGGCACCGCAGCCGGCACTTCAACCTTGATGAATCGCTGGATACGACTGGCTCCGTAGACCTCAGCGGCCCGGAGGAGTGACCTATCAACAGTGCGGAGACCCTCCATCGTGTTAAGCGTGATCGGAAATACCGCCATCAGAAAAATGATCAGAATCTTCGGACCCGACCCAAACCCCATCCAGAGAACGAGGAGCGGTTGCAGAGCAATACGCGGCAGCGAGTAGGCCATCCAGAACGGAGGTCCGAGGAGATCGTCTACCAAGCGAGAGCTACTCATCGCCAACCCGACGCCGATTCCGACAGTCGTTGCGAGCAGGAACCCATAGAGGGCGTTCTTCATGCTGAACAACCAGTGCTCTCCAAGCTGCCCACCCGTAACAAGGTCTCCAAAGGCACTCAGAATCGCCGAAGGCGGTGGAAAGAGTCGTGGATTCCAGATATTCAGCCCGCTTATCAGAAACTCCCATACCAGGAGGACAAGCCCGACTTCGACCAACACGGCAATATTCCAACCGGTCGACTTGACGAGTCGGCGCAATACACGGTTCTGAATGATTGAACGGCGATGCGCCCGATCACCGAGCCGATCACTCTGGGTAGCCATCTTCGGTCCGAGCGTGCGCTCCTGCGGGCCATGCCTGTACCGCCGATCCAGTAGTTCCACGAACTGAACGAGAACAACTGACAACAGAACTAATACAAGAATGACGGCGAAGGTTCGCTCCGTACGAAATCGACTCGTGTAAACCGTGATCAAAGCTCCCAGTCCCTTCGAGGACCCAAGAAGCTCACCAATGAGTAGGGCGATAATGCTGGTAGGAATCGCTAGGCGCATCCCTGCGAGAATGTATGGACGCGTCCAAGGCAGCCGAATCTTGCGAAACACCTCACCTCGGTTGGCGCCGAACACTCGCGCCGCTCGAATCAGACCGCCATCCACCTCTCGTGCCCCCGCTGCGGTATTCAGCGCTATAGGAAAGAACGTTCCTAAAAAGACGAGAAACACAATTGGCCGGTCCCCAAATCCAAACCAGACCGTTGTCATTGGACGTAGGGCGATCAGCGGTGTGGCCCACAGGGACCACACGATTGGAGCACCAAGCCGGTAGGTAAGTTTCGAGGTCCCCATGGCGACACCGAAGATGATCCCGGTGACTGCACCTATTAGATATCCCTTACTCCATACGGTGACACTGAACTGGAGATTCTTGGTCAGAACACCCTCGTCCCAAATGTCTCGCAGAGCCCCGAGAACCTCTCCCGGCGGCGGGTAGAAAAGTGGGTTGACCCATTCGAAGGTCACTACTGCCGTGTACCAGAAGGCAAGCAACCCCAGAATCTCGACGACCACGATCGTCGGCCGCCTGAAAGGACTTCGTCGACGCTGCCCGTTTACCAACGTCCGGCCCGGCAGGCGCCGTGATACAACGATCGCTTTGGTGGCTGTGTCAGCCACGGCCTCGCCTTACCGAGGCGGTCGCCTCGTCCTTGAGCAATGTCCATATGTAATGGCGCAGATCCCTAAAGGCCTGGTCACCTTGCACATGTTCTCCATGGCGCGGTCGGTCTAGACCAACCGGGATGATCTCTTGTACCGATCCAGGGTTTGACTGAAAGATGACAACCCGATCACCCAACAGAATCGCCTCGTCAATGCTGTGCGTGATGAACACGACGGTCTTACCGGTTTCACCAATAATCCTCTCAAGCTCTGCTCGCATCACCTCTCGGGTCAGTGCGTCGACGGCACCCAACGGTTCGTCCATTAGGAGAATCTGTGGATCGGCTACCAGGGCCCTTGCCAATCCGACTCGCTGCTGCATCCCGCCAGATAGCTCATACGGATAGGAGTTCTGGAAATCTTGGAGTCCAACCAACTCGATTGTTTCCTCAATAGCGCTCTTGCTGTTCGGCCGGCTGGGCTTGGCCATCTCAATGCCAAAACGAACGTTGTCGTAGACCGTCCGCCAGGGCAGAAGCGCATAATCCTGAAACACCACGGCGCGGTCCGATCCAGGACCGCGGACAGGTATTCCGTTAACGGTCACTCTTCCAGCTGATGGGTGGACCAGACCAGCGATGACGTTCAGAACGGTTGTCTTTCCACAACCACTGGGCCCTAAGACGGTCAGGAACTCACCAGTACTGACCGAAAACGAAACATCTTCAACGGCGACCAGTTCCCGATCATCACGCTCAAGGTAATAAGTCACCTCAAGGTCTTCGACCACTATTAGAGGCGACGGCCCAGCGTCAACCTCTGAGTTAGTACCCCTATCAGTCGAGTCCACTAGTCCCTCACAACCGTACGGCGTTCCGGTGACGAACCGCATCAGGAACCTGATCGCGATGAGCTGCCATGAGATGCTCCCCAACGACCTCTCTGGCCGCCTTACCATCTCGATTCTCTATGCACGCACGGAGCGCCTGATGCGCATGGATACAGCCGTCGTCATGTTGCAACACGTGGAACCGTGAAACATGGTCACGGAGTAGAAGAATCGTCTCTGTGATCCGAGGACGACCGCTCATGGAGTAGAGCTCCTGGTAGAAGTCCCGGCGAGCACTCATTGCGGCGAGCGGCTCAGCGGCATCTGTCTCATCCATGGCCAGTAGCAACTTGATGAGGCGATCTGCCTCTCCATCAGTGAGTTTTTCTACCGCCGCTTCAGCACAGGATGGCTCAAGGAGAATACGCATCTGGAAGATTTCGTCGAGTTCTTCCATGCTGACCTCGGCGACACTGGCCCCGCGTCGGTCATCCATAAGCACAAGTCCCTCAACCTCGAGACGCCTCAGTGCATCTCGAAGTGGAATCCTGCTCACCCCTAACTGTTCGGCGATTTCAGCCTGTGGAAGCTTCTGGCCTGCCTTTAACTGACCATTCAAGATGGCTGATCGAAGCGTGTCGGTCACTGCCTCACTGATGCTGGTCGGCGGCTCCATATGGAGCGTTCCGACCTCCGAAATTGGATCCCGTTTGATCATTGTCTCCTCCGTCTCAAAGTATTGCGTATACCGTGTGCGCGCACAAGGTGTTCTTTGTTCCACGTCCCATTCAGAACCCGTATTAGAGCACTCCACAAATTTGAAGACGACCTAGTTCTGTCGATCCAAGCCAGACGGGCTAAGGAACTCGAAGCGCACTGGTCGCATCTGGACAACTAACTCCCCTCGAACAATCCGAACTGCAGAGTGCCTTAGAGCATCAACGGGGTCAGACGGAATCGAGTCAGCACGCCAGTGAACGCCGAGAGAATCAGACCTAGCAAGTGCTGACTCCACCAGAAACAACGAGGATACGAGCAGGTTCCTGAGGTTGAGAGACTCCGGAGACGACAAACCATCCGACCATGCCTCTAGCGGCATGACATCTCCGCTGATTTCCCAGATGCGGCGCTTCGCCTCCCGCAGTCCCTCCCCGGTCCGAACCGGACCGGCAAAACGCCACATCAACTTACGTAGATCTCGTAGGGCGGCCGTTGGATCCGAAACTGTCACCGATCCTGATACTGCTGCAGCAGCAGCAGGCTTAGCCGGCCCATGTACTCTCGCAACCGCCGCCTCGGCCGCGGCCTCACCCGCCCTGGTACCAAGCACCAACGCCTCCGCCATTCCGTTCCCGCCAGTCCAGGCTGCGCCATGGACCCCACCTGCGTCCTCCCCTGCGGCGAATAAGCCTGGTACATCAGTCGCTCCATCTTCATCAATAACGACGCCACCAATCTGGTAGTGGGCCACTGGGCTGACCCCAATAATGTCTACCCGCGGATCAAGTCCTGCCTGACGGATCCGTTGGAACGGAATGGCAGCTGCAAGCTCCAATTCGTCAAGTGGCAGATGACGAAGGTCCAGGCCGACCCCGCCGGTCGGGTATGCCCGCCCTTCAGCAATCTCCTTCCAACACGACCGCACAACCGTTTCAAGGTCAGCAGCCTCCATCACGTCAGGCGCTACTGACGCAAGAAACCGGTCGCCTCGAACATTTCGTAGTCGTGCACCGGCGAGCCTGAACGACTCTTCAAGGAGTGGAAGCGGTTCGCCGACCTCAAGTGTCGGATCCAGGAGACCGACAGAGAGAAACTGCATCATCTCCATGTCGCGACACTCAGCGCCTGCGCGTACACAGAGGGCTAGGCCGTCCCCAACCTTCCCACTGGCTGCCGATGTGCGCTCAAAGACATTTGGGGCTCCGCCTGTAGCAACCACGACCGATGCTGCCGAAATGGTGACCGCCCGCCCACTTTCAATGTCGACAACCATGAGGCCCGCCACCACCCCGTCAGCATCGAAGAGCACTTCGGCCCCCCGATATGGCCAAAGCATGACCACCTCCTGGGCCTGAACTGTCCGAAGCAGACTGTCGAGAATTAGCCGCCCGGTGTCATAACCGAGGTGCAACTTCCGGGGATGGGTTTGAGCACCAAATGGCCGCTGGTCGTAGGACCCGTCTGGGCGCCTGGCAAAGCCGCCATAAGGCCCTGTCTCAAGATCAGCCACAACGCTCGGGACCTCGTGTGCGACCTTCCATGCCAACCGCTGGTCGTTTAGGTAGCACCCGCGCTGGACCATGTCCTGAAAGTGGGCTCCCGGAGAATCTGGTTCAGCTATAGCGGCATTTAGGCCTTGGACCATTGGGGAGCACCCTGAGAAACCCGGCTGTCCTGAACAGACAACCACAACTCGAGCTTCAGGTATCCGTCGTTGGGCACCTACTGCTGCTGCTAACCCAGCAGCGCCGGCTCCTACGACAACAACGTCGGCTTCAAGTTGTTCGAGCATCCTGGCCCGTCTCGAGTGGGTGGAACCGGCACAACCCATTTCGGTCTTCTAACCCCGTCACAAGAGTCCGTCGGGTGCCTCCAGAAGGTCCCGAAACCCCTTTAGGAAGACGGCGGCTTCGGCGCCATCCACTGCCCGATGGTCTGCGCTCAGAGTTGCTGTCATGATCCGTCTGACCGCTGGGCTGCCTCCGCTCACGACCACTCGCTCCTCGATACAGCCAGTGGCAAGGATCCCAACCTGAGGTGGGTTAATGATGGCCGTGAACGACGTGACGTCGTACATCCCTAGATTGCTGAGGGTGAAAGTTGATCCGCCCAGTTCACGCCCTTTGAGCCGACCCGACCTCGTCCGTTCGACCAGATCAACCAACGCACGGTTGACCTCTTCAAGTCCACTACCGCCGCAGTCGAGAAGAGCTGGAGCGATCAGACCGGCATCGGTGGCAATAGCCACACCGACAGAAACGTCCGGTTGGGGAGTCGTCAGGTCATCGACCATCAGGGAGTTGAAGATCGGATGCTCTACCAGTGCTTCGGCGAGTGCGGTGACCATGAGTGCCGTCGCGGAGATGCGCTGCTCTCGATTTCTATTAGCCGTTTGAAGCATCAAGGAGGCCTTTTCCATGTCAATCTCCATAGTGATGTAGAAGTGCGGCGCATCTCGCTTGCTTTCTGTCATGAGCCGCGCAACGGCCTGTCGGACCCGACTCATCCGTCCTGCTCCAGATAGCCAATGGGTTCGCCTACAGGAACTTCGTCTCCGGGAACGCTCACGACTTCTACAAGGACCCCACTGTCGAGCGCCTCCATCTCCACCTGAGCCTTCTCTGTTTCAACGACGACAAGGGGATCGCCCTTGATTACTTGAGCGCCAACCTCAACAAGCCATTCGACGACGACTGCACTCTCCATCTCATAGGCCAACGGCTGCATCTCGATAGGGATCCGCAACATCATGTCCTCTCAAGTTGTTAGTTGAGAAACTTCCAAAACGACTTTCCCAATTCGGTTTCGATCACGGAGGAGTTCAAAGGCGCTGTGGAACTCGGAAAAGGGCACAAGGCGATGTATCGGAGCGGTCATTCCCCCCTCAGAAAATGCGCCCAAAGCATCGACGAAAGCTGCGCGGGTAGAAGCCGCACTGCCCATAACCGTCGCTCGCGTCCTGAAGAGCCAAAACAGGTCAAGATCGACCTGACCTCCTGCGTGCCCGCCGCAGCCGATTACGCGCCCCCGCTTTGCCATCGAGGGTGCAACCTGTCCCCAGAGGTCGGAAGAACCTGTCGTCTCTATACAGACATCGGCACCGTCCGGCACAAAGTCGCGAATCCGTCCGGCGAACTTAGGGACTGCACCATAATCAATTATCAAATCCGCACCGAGGGCTAGACACCAACCGGCACGATCATTCGAACCGGCTGCCGCGATCACCCGAGCGCCCGCGTGCTTCGCCAGTTGCACAGCTGCGGCTCCTACCGCTCCCGACGCCCCAGTGACGAGGACAGTCTCCCCCTTGCGGACCTGCGCCCGTTCTCGAAGCATCTGGAGCGCTACTGGAAACGAGTGTGAAAAGACCGATGCCTCAGCGAACTCGAGACCATCCGGGATGGCATGGATGTTTGATTCCGGTACGGCGATGAACTCGGCAAAGCCTCCCGGGCGATGAACCCCGACAAAGATCATTTCGTCGCACGAGTCGTCCAGGCCGTCGATACACCAATGGCAGGACCCACAGGACACAACGGGACGGACGACGACCCGGTCCCCAACTACATAGTCGGAGACTTCCACCCCCTTACCGATCACCGTCCCGGCAGGATCGATACCTAGGATCTGTCCGGGTTGGACATCACGAGCAAGACCCTCGCCCCTCATCGTCGCTAGGTCAATGTGGTTGACGCCAACCGTCTCCACCTTCACCAGCACCTCTCGTGGCCCAACGCACGGATCGGGCACCTCAACTTTCCTGAGGACCTCAGTTCCACCGAAGCCGACCATGGTTATAGCCTGCATGTCAGGTCACCGACCATCTACAAGAGAACGCGCCGCTTTCACGATTTTGTCTACAGTTGGCTCCACGAACTCCTCCATCGGCGCGCTGAAGGGGATTGGAACATCTAGTGTTGATAGACGTCGGATCGGGGCTACGAGGTCGCCATGTGCGTGCTCCGCGACAACGGCTGCGATCTCCGAACCGACTCCACAACGTAGATGGCCCTCATCAACCACCAAAAGACGCCCTGTCTTAGCCACCGACCGCAGAATCGCCTCCTCATCTAGAGGAACAAGGGTTCGCGGATCCAGGACCTCAACACTTATCCCCTCGCCAGCCAGCAGCTCGGCGGCCTCCAGAGAGCGACACACCATCCACGAGGACGCGAAAACCGTCAGATCACTTCCCTCCCGGCGGATAGACGCTCTACCAAACGGGATCGGATCAATATGATCGGGGACCTCACCCTCAGTGTCAAATAAGCGGACGTGGTCTACCCAAATGGTGGGATTGTCGGAAGCGACTGCGGTAAGCACGAGTCCGATTAGGTCGGCTGGATTGGAGGGGGTGATAATCTCGAGCCCTGGCGTGTTCCACATCATCGCCTGAGGACTGTGGGAGTGCTGGGCAGCACCCCCACCGCGTACCCCGTGGTTGTAGTGAATCACCATCGGGACCGAGGTCTGACCGCCCGACATGTAATGGATGTTTGCCGCTTCGTTAAGGATCTGCGGAAATGCCTGGAAGGTAAAACTTGCCGTCGCACAGTCGACAATTGGCCTAAGGCCAGCGATAGCAGCACCTATGCCGGCCCCCACGTAGCCAAGTTCGGCAATCGGCGGAAAATAAATCCGATCCGGATGCTGCCGGTAGAGGTCCCCGACCATTGTCCGATGCGGCGTCAAGCCAAGGAAGTACTGACCGATGAGATGAACCCGATCATCACCCTCTATTGATCGTCGTAGGGCCTCGACGACAGCCTCGGCATAGAGCATCCTGCGCACCTTTCAGCCTCGGTGCGGAGCGAAGACATGTTCGAGTGCCTCTTCCGGTTCCGGATAGGGGCTATCCAGCGCGAATGCCAGGCCTTTTCGGACTCTTTCGCTGGCCTGCCTGTCGAGTTTAAGGGCTGTTTCGCTCGTGAGAAATCCGCTGCTGACAAGTTCGCGGGCGAATCCGAGTAGTCCATCCTGTTCCCGATACCAAGGTGCGTAATCTTCTCGAATGAGCGAGGCGTCCCAAGCCATCGAGAGGTCGGTATTCCCGGTAGCTAACTCTGGCCAGATCGGACGATTGCCCGGCCACCGAACAGTTCGCGCCTCAATGAAAGTTGGGCCCCCACCGGTACGCGCCCGGTGCACGGCCTCGGCCATTGTCTGGTACACAGCCCGCGTATCGAGGCCGTTGACCGCCACACTCTCAATGCCAAAGACCGACGCTAGTTCCGTGAGGTCACTAGCTGCCATAGTCGATGACGGATACTCCCCCGCACGTTGACCCAGTGCCTCGAGGCTGTTGTTTTCACATAGAAATATGACTGGTAGAAGCTCCATGGCCGCAATATTGGCCGACTCATGCCAGGCGCCCTCTTCAAGCGCGCCATCGCCCATAAGGCACACCGAGACCCGGTCGGAACCGAGCCGTTGGAAGCCGAAGCCAGCCCCAACGGCGGGCGGAATGCAGCCGCCAGTCGCTGATGACGTGGTGGGAAAGCCGTGTTCGGCAGATGCCAGGTGGAGCGTTCCACCCTTGCCCCGGCAATAGCCGGTCACTCGCCCAAGGATTTCGGCATACATCGGCCCCGGTTCGGCCCCGCGGGCGATGAGGTGACCATGATTCCGGTGGTTCGTGAACGAAAGGTCGCCCTGTTCCAGCAGCGAGAGCGCCGGGATGCCGGTTGATTCCTGGCCGATGTAGACGTGGAAATGACCGATGTTACGTTCTTGGGACAACTCGATGAGTTGCTCCTCGAATCGGCGCGTGAGAAGCATCAGTTCAAGGAACTCCACTAGGGCCTTGGGTTCTAAGTCAGGAAGCATTGGTCGACCTTCCGCCTCGACCGTCAAGGGTCTCAAGAACCGCTGAGATGACATCGTCAACAGTGGGGACATAAAGTTGTTCTAGGAACGGGCTAGCCGGAACTGGGGTGGATGGGGCACCAACCCTGACTGGCGAGCATATCAATGCCCCAAAAGCCCTACTGCTCACCCCGGCTACCAACTCGGCACCAAGACCACCGGTAACTACTGCCTCGTGGACTACCACCAGGCGATGTGTGCGCCTAACGGACTCTTCGATGGTCTCCCAGTCGATTGGAGTTACCGACCGCAGGTCAACCAACTCGATGTCGATACCTTCCGCTGCGAGTTTCTCAGATGCCGAGAGTGCGATCTGCACCATGCGAGAAACTGCTACCACGGTCACATCAGAACCGGGTCGCACGACAGACGCGCTGCCGATCGGAGTCACGGAACCATCCAGGGCGGCCGGCCCCCTACTCCAGTAGAGGCCCCGGTGTTCAAGGAAAATAACCGGATCATCGTCACGAATCGCGGCAGTCAGCAGA
>CAUZNX010000018.1:0-9675 GCA_963580905.1 Dehalococcoidia bacterium
CCGCCGAACTAGCTCTACTGGTTTCCGATGATGATGTCCAGGACGGCGGGCTTGCCGAGAGCTAGTGCCTCGGTCATGGCGGGGCCGACCTGCTCGGGGTCGTCGATCCTACGCCCATATACGCCCATCGCTTGGGCTATCTGAGAGAAGTCCGGGCGGACAGGGAAGTCCATGCCCATATAGCGGCTATCGGCCCCCGGCTGCTTGAGGACGAGGTCCTTGTATATGTCCATGTTCAACTTGAGAATGCGGTACTCGGAGTTGTTGCAGATCACGTAGACAACGGGAATCCCGTCGCTGGCCGCGGTCCACAGGCCCTGCACCGTCATCATTGCGCTGCCGTCTCCCTCAATGGCCACCACCGGCTTGTCGGGATTCGCCAGCTTGACGCCCATCGCGCCGCCCATCCCCCAGCCCAGGGCCCCTCCCCGTCCGCCGAAGACGGTGCCGGGCTCCGTAAAGTCAAAGGAGTTGAAGAGAGCACCGCCGGAGGTCACGGCGTCGTTGATGATGATCGAGTCTGAGGGCAACACCTTCGCGATCTCGGCCATCATGCGGTCCGCCGACATGGGGCTCATGTCCCATCGGTCCTTCAGTCGGCTCTCGACCGCCTCGTCCATTGCCGCCTTCATGGTAGCGGCATCGTCAGCGCGCCCCTTGGCCGCCTCTCGCGCTGCCCCGGACATGTTCGCCTCCACCGCATCGGCCAGCATGGCGAGCCCCGTCTTTGGGTCCGCGATGATTCCGACATCGGTTGGCTGGCTGCTGCCGACACGGCTGATGTCCTGATCCAGGTGAATTAGCTTGGTGTCGTCACCGAAAAACCGCATCGCAGGATCGGAGAACATGTAGTAGACGGTAGACAGCTTGCCGATAGCCAGCACAGCGTCCGCAGCGCCCAGCACGCCCATGGACTCGGGGAAACCAATCTTGATTCCGCCCAGGTACTGGGGATGGGTCGAGGGGAAGTTCATCTCAGAGTAGGACGACGAGTACACGGAAGCGCCGGTTAGTTCGGCTACCCGCACAGCTTCCGCCGCTGCTCCTGACTGGGCCACTCGGTCGCCAACGATAATCACGGGTCGTTTTGCGCCCGCCAGGATGTCGGCGGCGGCCTGCACCGCCGCTGCATCCGGAGCGGTCCGGAAGTAGCCCTGCGGCGGGGGGAATATGTCCATCTCGCCCTCGTCGTCCAGCGCATTGGCCGAGAACGCCACGAAGGTCGGACCGGTCGGCGGCGTCCTGGCCTCGTTAAAGGCTCGACGTAGCGTGGTGGGCACCTGCTCCGGGTGGGTCGCCTCCGCCGTGAATTTCGTAAATAGCCGCACCATCTCTGCCAGGTCGGTGCGGCCTCGGGCAAGTTCTCTGATGTCCAGATTGCCGGCTGTCAACACGAGCGGGGTGCCGCCTTCGGCAGCATTGTGAAGCAGGCTAATGCCATTGGCCAAGCCTGTCTCGATGTGCAGATTTACGAAGGCCGCCTTACCCGTGGCCCTGGCATAGCCGTCTGCCATGCCCATCGCCACGCCCTCCTGCATAACGAGCTTGTACTTGAGCTCAGGATGGTGCTCCAACTCGTCCATGATGGGGGTCTCGCTGGTGCCGGGGTTGCCGAAAATATACTCGACACCCTCGGCCTTCAGCGTCTCCATCAAAGCGCGCTTGCCCGTCATTCTGGTCATCATCGAAGGCCTCCTACGAATGGTTCTAGGTTCGTATATTGTTGCATGGCATACCATGCCCCGCCCGACGAGGCGTGCGCAGCACCGCCTTGAATCTGGGGGTGTCAGGGGGTATCCTAACAGCTACTTACAAGGGGCGTGTTTTGCAGTGTAGTTCTACGGAGGTGTCCCATGGTCCGAGCCTACGTGCTGATAGAGATGGCGGCAGGACACTCGCGTGACATGGTCAATCTGTTGCAAGGCAAGGCAGAGATCCGCAGCATCAACCGCGTCACAGGGCCCTACGATGTGATCGCAGAGTTAGAGGCTCTGGACATTGAAGCGTTGAGCGAGGCCGTCTCCGAAAACATTCACGCTGTGAAAGGGGTCCTGCGGACGATCACCTGCGTCTGCATCAGTTGATCCCGGGCCCTAGTTCAAACCGTTGTGCTCGGTTGCGCCGTTAGCCTCTTCCATCCCCTCGTCGTCGTCCCAGCCGTCTGCGGCTCGGCGTCGCCTGTGTCCAAGTAGGGCACGTGCCAGGACGAGGCCGGCAACTCCACCAACCCCCACCGCCATAGCCGTGTCGCCGTTGTAGGCCAGTACGAGGGCAACCAGCGAGCCATATCCGAAGACCACGCTGAACAGCGAGGAGAAGGGCAGTCGTTGACCGGCCAGGGCGACTGCGCCGGCAATCGCGATGCTGACAGCGCCCAACACAGGGAACACTGCCAGGATTACTCCGCCAAGGGCAACCAAGCCATCGCCGCCCCTAAAGCGGGTGAATATCGAGTTCCAGTGTCCGAAAATCGCGGCGGCTCCAGGGACGAGTACCCAGGTACCATCGACCCCCATCTTGTCGGCCAAGACAACCGCTGCCGTGCCCTTTCCGAGATCGCCAAGGACGACGAACACGGTCGCCACCTTCCCCACGGAATGCAGCACGTTTGACGCGCCAGCCAGCCCGGTACCGGTCGAAAGGATATCCACCCCGAGCCTGCGGCTGATCTGAACGGCAAGGGGCAACGCGCCGAGAAGATACCCGGCGATAGTGGCGGCAAGGATTACTGGCAGGGAGGCGATGAGGTCGCCCATGCTGAGTGGCTCCTCCATTAGAGCTGCCTGGCTCTCGGATTATACACATCCCCGGGGCGTCGCGCCACGCCCCCAGTGCCAATTCCGCACCCCAGCTTATTGCCGTTCTCCTCACGCCGATTATGCACATATCTCGGTGTGAAATCTTCAAGCAACGGAATCGCGATGAGATTCGTTATAGACTATTGTACGTAGACAAGAGTGCACGCGAATCCCGTGGCTGCCGGGCCACAGGCTCGATGGAGACAATCGCATATGAACCTCGCCGATGTTCGCCAAATGAACCAGGAAGTGGAAAGGGAGGCCTTATTTCTCCAGACCCTTCTGCAAGAGATTCGGAAGGCTGTGGTGGGGCAGGATACGCTGGTAGAGCGGGTCCTTGTGGGGCTGCTGGCCAACGGGCACATTCTCTTGGAAGGGGTACCCGGCCTGGCCAAGACCTTGCTGGTAAAGACCCTCGCCCAGGCGATCAACGGGAACTTCTCTCGCCTGCAATTCACCCCTGACCTGCTGCCAGCTGACCTGATTGGCACCCAGATTTACAACACGGCGACCAGCCAATTCAGCGTCCACCAGGGACCGATTTTCGCCAATCTGGTCCTGGCCGACGAGATCAACCGTGCTCCAGCAAAGGTGCAGAGCGCCCTCCTCGAGGCCATGCAAGAGAGGCAGGTCACAATCGGCGACACGACCTTCCCTCTCGAAGAACTGTTCCTTGTACTGGCCACCCAGAACCCGATTGAACAGGAAGGCACGTACCCCCTGCCCGAGGCGCAAGTGGACCGTTTCATGCTCAAGGTGCGCGTGGACTACCCGTCCCGCGACGAGGAACGAGACATCGTGAACATGATTACAGGAGAGTCACAGTCTCCTATCACACCGGTGATCGAGCCACAGCAACTTTTGAACGCCCGGAAGGTGGTGAGGCGCATCCACGTGGACGAGAGGGTCAAGGAGTATGTGCTGGACCTGGTCCTCGCGACCCGGAATCCGCCAGGCAGCGCGCTGGGAGACCTACGCAACCTGATCGCCTACGGTGCTTCCCCGAGGGCGAGCATCTACCTGGTGGAGGCTGCCCGGGCCAACGCGTTCCTTAACGGACGTGGATATATAACACCAGAGGACGTTAAGCAGCTGGCCCCCGATGTTCTAGGGCACCGTGTAATTACCACTTACGAGGCCGAGGCGGAGGAGATCACCGGAGCGATCATCGTCCAGCGGATACTCGACCATATCGACGTGCCGTAGGGATGCTATCCCCCGAAATCGCTCGCAAGATTCGGCAAATCGAGATCAGCACCCGACACCTGGTTATGGACAGCTTCGCCGGCGAGTACCACTCGGTATTCAAAGGCCAGGGGATGGAGTTCGATGAGGTCCGCCCCTATTACCCTGGTGACGACGTGCGGAGGATCGATTGGAACGTCACCGCACGGACGGGGTCCCCGTTTGTGCGGCGCTACCAGGAAGAGCGTGAGTCTACCGTCATGCTGGTGGTGGACGCCAGTGCCTCCGGGGACTTTGGGACCGTTGGCCGGTTCAAGCGTGAACTAGCGGCAGAGTTGGCGGCGGCGCTTTCGTTTGCCGCTACCAGCAACAACGACCGCGTCGGGCTGCTGATATTCACCGATAGGGTCGAGCTGCTTGTTCCGCCCCGGAAGGGCCGCAAGCACGTACTCAGATTGATTCGCGACATGCTGGTGTTCGAGCCCCGCGGCAAGGGAACGGACATTCCCATGGCCCTCGAGACCATCAACCTGGTGCTGAAGCGACAGGGGATCATATTCCTGATCTCAGATTTCCTGGCGGACCCGGATGGCTACCGCAGGCCTCTGGCTATCACGAATCGGCGTCACGATGTGGTGGCCCTGGATGTGCACGACCCACTCGAACGGGAGATCGCCGACGTAGGCGTGCTCACCCTCGAGGATGCGGAGACGGGTGAGATGACCATGGTCGATACCGGCAGCACGGCCTGGCGTGAGGCTTTCGCCCGGCAGGTGATCGACCACGACAACAAGAAGGGGCAGGTTTTAGCTTCCCTGGGTGTTGACAGCATCAAAGTAGCAACGGGAACGGACTACGCAGCCAAGCTAACCGCGTTCTTCCGACTACGAGCAAAACGTCTTTCCCGCTAGGCGCTGCGCGCGCTTAGGGGGGCGGGGCTGGTGACATATGTTCTTGAAGAGGTTGGGGATATGGGGTGGGAGCGGACCAAGACATCTCACTGTGTGCCAGGGTCTACCGTAGGGGCGGGTCTGTGACCCGCCCTCTTGGGTCGCGGATGCCGCGTCCTAGCAATTGACGTGCACAGGCTCAGAATGACAGAGGTTTCGTGAGCGGCGAACAATGTTACTGAGAACACTCACCATAATGGCGGCGGCGGTCACGGGCCTGCTGGTTGTTGGCCCTGTGCCGGTCTACGCCCAGGAAGACGTCCCCGTTCAGGTCGACCTGGTCGCCGACAGGTCCGAGCTGACCGTGGGAGACCGAGTGACCATGAACCTCAACGTGACCTACCCATCAGGGTTCCAGGTCGTGTTGCCCAGGCTGCCCCACGAATGGGGCGCGCTGGAGGTTCTTGATCAGTCAAATACTAGTGTCGTGGACAACGAAGACGGGACTGAAACGATTAGCCAGGTGATCGAAGTAACAGCGTTCGCGCCGGGTGAGTTCCTGACACCTGGACTCGAGATAAGCGTTCGTGAGCCTGCCGGTGGATATTCGGTAAAGACGGCACCTCCCGTCTCGCTGATCGTGGCCTCTGTATTAGCTGAGGGGGACGAGGAACTGCGAGATATCCGGCCCCAGGCGGATCTGGACGTTCCGCCCGTATGGCCATGGGGACTTGGGGCGGTGGCAGCCATCGCACTGCTCGGAATCGCCATCTTCCTCTTCTTGCGACGGCGTCGGGAGCAGATAGCAGCGGCACCCGTCGTCGATCTTCGCACTGCCTATGAGATCGCCCTGGATGAGCTGGCCCGTATAGTCGAACTCGACCTGCCAGCGCAGTCGCGGTTCAAGGAGCATTACACACTGGTAACCGATGTACTGCGTACATACATCGAAGCGGAGTACCGGATACCGGCGATGGATCGCACGACCACCGAGCTCAGGGCAGCGCTTCGGCTAGCGCCGATCGACGTTCCAAGCACCCGAGAGGTGATCGGCTTCCTCTCTGACTGCGACCTGGTCAAATTTACAGAGCTACTGCCTGATGTACCGGAAGCCATCGAGGCAACTGAGGATACACGCCGACTGGTGGAAATGATCAGGCCAGCCCGGGTAATCGTATCCGCCCCCGATTCGGTGTCAGGGGAGGCGCAGACGGCATGAGCGTAGAATTTGCCACCCCGTGGCTTCTGGCTCTCCTCCCACTTGTGCCGCTCATAGCGGTGGCTAGGATGTGGGCCGGGCGCAGGTCATCGGCCGCGCTCCGATACGCCCACAATCCACTCGCGACGCCCCCGAACCGCTCGTGGCGGGTGGCCACCCAACCAGCTTTGACGGGTCTAAGGCTTCTGGCGCTGGCGCTGATTATCGTGGCTGTCGCACGCCCCCAGACCAGCGAGGCGACACAGATCATCAATGGCGAGGGGGTCGATATCGCTCTGGCACTGGATATTTCCGGGAGCATGGCGTCGCTCGACTTTGCTCCCCAAAACAGGCTCGGCGCTGCCAAGTCCGTCATTGGCGATTTCGTCGAGGCGCGTCCCTATGACCGGATAGGACTGGTTGTGTTCGCCAATCAGTCGTTCATCCAGGGACCGCCAACGATTGACCACGATGTGCTTCAGGTGCTTCTGGCCGAGGTGGAGCTTGTTACGGACCTCGGTCTCGACGACGGCACCGCAATAGGCCTTGGACTCGCCAGCGCAGCCAACATGCTCCGCGGGTCCACCGCCGAGAGCAAGGTGATCATCCTACTGACAGACGGTGCCAACAACGCGGGGAACATCGACCCCATAACGGCGGCACTGGCCATCGAGGCCCTTGGCATCAAGGTATATGCGATTGGCGCCGGACGGCCCGGAATAGTACAGATCCCTCAGCGTACGCGCTTCGGGACCAGGATCGTGCGCTACCGCAGCGACCTGGACGAGGAGGTCCTCACAGAGATCGCCGCCACGACCGGCGGCAAGTACTTCCGCGCCGAGAATGCGGCAGGGCTGGAGCAGATCTACGAGGAGATCAATAGGCTGGAGAGGTCGGAACTCGACGTGCAGGTTTTCACGCGCTACCAGGAAAAGGCAGTCTGGCTGCTCTTGCCCGCCCTGCTCATGCTACTGAGTGAGCTAGCGTTGCGGAACACGCTTCTACGGAGGCTCCCATGAGCCCTTTCGCAGCCGGAGGTCCCGCGTGACATTCGGCCAACCAGAGTTTCTATATGCACTCACGGCGGTTCCGGCCGCAGCCCTGCTCATGCTGTGGGCGTCTTGGCGTAGGCGATCTGCGTTGGCGCGCCTCGGTGACGCAGGACTAGTAATGATGTTGAGCGCCTCCGTCGACAAAAAGGCGCGCGGACTGAAAGGCTGGTTCTGGCTCTTGGCTCTGGCTTTGACCATCATCGCCGTCGCGAGGCCTCAGTGGGGCAGCGACGTGGAGATAGTCGAGCGGCAAGGGGTGCAGCTCATGGTAGCGCTCGACGTATCCAAGAGCATGCTTGCCGAGGATCTCAAGCCGAACCGGCTTGGCCGCGCCAAATTGGAGATCGCGAGCCTTATGAACAGGCTCGGCGGGGACGAGGTCGGACTTGTCCTATTCTCCGGCGCAGCGTTCCTCCAGTTTCCGCTCACCTTCGACTATGCGACCGCACGCACGTTCCTGGATGGCGCCAATGCGGGCATGATATCGCGTCCGGGCACAGTGGTAGGAGAGGCGATAGACGTGGCCATAGAGGGGTTCGACGAGCAGAGCGCCGGTCAGAAGGTAATTCTGATCGTCACGGACGGCGAGAGCCATGAAGGCGACCCTGTGCAGGCTGCCGCGGATGCACTTGAGCTCGGCGTGGTCGTGTTCACCCTGGGGCTCGGCGCAGGCGAGGGCGAACCGATACCGAACTATGACGAATTCGGCCGGGATGCTGGATTCGTACGCGACCAGCGGGGCAACGTTGTCCTTTCGAAGCTGGACGAGGACACGCTGCAGGCGATTGCTCGCGAGGGTGGCGGTCGCTACTACCGCTCCTCAGCCGATGGCAGCTCAATAGACGCCCTCCTGGAAGATTTTGACTCACTTGAACAGGACGCGATTGCCCACGAGGTGGAGACCCGACGCATCGAGCGGTTCCAGGGATTCTTGTTGGCCGCGCTGGTTGCCTTGGTGTTGTCCGAGCTCGTTCCTGACCGCGTCGCTTCGTGGATGAGGTGGCGAGATCGCGCCCGGCAGGGGGTGTCCGCGTGACCCACGCCCGCACGTCCCTCGCATATGTAGCGCTATCGCTTCTGATGCTGATTCTCGTCGCGTGCGGTCGCGGGGAGGCCGTGGCCAACAACCAGGGAAACGAAGCCTTCGAGACCGGAGACTTCGATGCTGCGCTACAGGGGTATGAGGAGGTCCAGGAGTTGGCCCCGGATCGCGCGGAGCCGTTCTACAACTCGGCCAATGTTCGCTACCGCAACGACGAACACGACCTGGCACAGGAAGACTTGCAGCAGGCGCTCCTCACTGCAGACGACGATTTGGCCCGTGCAACGCTGTTCAATCAGGGGAACTCGTTCTTCGAATCCGACGAACTGGGTCAGGCGGTGGAGTCCTACATAGAGGTGCTCCGCATGGACCCGGACGACCAGGATGCCAAGTACAACCTGGAACTGGCCCTGAGACAGCAGGAGGAGGAGCCAGGGCAGGAACCGGAAGAGGAGCAGCAGGAGGGTCCTGGCGAAGAGCCGCAGGAAGACCAGGAGGAAGGCGACGGCGACACTGGGGACGAGCCTGACCAGGAGGACGGAGAGGGCGAACCTCAAG
Source organism: Dehalococcoidia bacterium (assembly GCA_963580905.1). Classification (GTDB taxonomy): domain Bacteria; phylum Chloroflexota; class Dehalococcoidia; order Lucifugimonadales; family CAJWER01; genus CAJWER01. The sequence continues at coordinate 8,724 of CAUZNX010000018.1, forward strand.
ACGAGCCGGGCCCCGGGGAGGGCGAAGATACCGAACCCGGCGAGGAGGGTGAAGAGGAGCCCGGTCCCGGAGAGCCTCAGCCGACAGAGATCAGCGAGGAGCAGGCCGAACGGTTGCTGGACTCGATCGGCCAGACAACCGAAACACTGCAAAGTGCTGTTCAAGGGACAATTTTCTTCACCGGCAACGCTCCAGAAAGAGACTGGTAGGCTTCGCTGTGAATATGCCGTCCAAATGGAAATTAGCGCTGATCGGGCCGCTCGCGGCCTCCCTGGCGATGCTGCCTGTGATCGGCCTTGCCCAGGAGCCGCCGATCAAGGCCGAGGTGGATCGCAACGAGGTGGCGGTAAACGATGTGCTCACCCTTACGGTGACCGTCAAGGGATCTCCGGTCGTGCCGAACCCTGCCCTTCCTCAGATGGACGGGGTCGACGTCACTGTGCTGAGCCGGAGCACCGCTAGTCAGCTCAGCATATTCTCTGGAAAGACTAGTGTCCTGGCCGTAAGTCACTATCGGCTAAAGCCACTGAGCCCTGGCACCCTGACCATCGCCCCGATATCGATTACCCTCTCAGGTGAGGTCCACGAGACAGAGCCAATTACCGTTGAGGTCCACCCGGGCGCGTTTAACCCGAGGCCGGACCCTGAGCCTGCTCCAGGCAACCTGACGGTCGCCGAAACGTTCTTTGTGAAAGCCGAGGTTGACAACCCAAACCCATATATCGGGGAGCAGATCGACTACATATTCCGGTTCCACAGTGCCCTGGGTTTTGTGAACCCGCCACGCTACGATTCCCCGCCATTTATTGGATTCTGGCATGAGGGTGAGACCGACTCGCGACGCTATGAAATGTTTCTCAATGAGCGAGAGTACGGAGTCATCGAACTGCGTACCGCCCTCTTTCCCACGGTCACGGGCACGCTGACGATTGAGCCTACCCGGTATGGATTC
>CAUZNX010000019.1:0-9388 GCA_963580905.1 Dehalococcoidia bacterium
CCTGATCGAGCCCAAAAGCTGTCCAACCTTGATCCCCAGATCCTCGGCCAAAGCACGCAGAGCCGTTTCTATCGACTCCGTATCGAAGGCCGGCAGCTCCCGCAGCACCTCAAGCGCACCGTCGAGCGCGGCCTTAGTGCCCGGAACGTCCATCTTCTTCTGTACCAGATCGTCAGCCTCGTATTGGGTCTGATCTGCGAAAAAGAACCGCACCAGTGGCGCAGCGTCGGCCAGCGTCTTGAGACGCTCCTTGACCAGCGGCGCTATCTTCACGACAACAGCGCGGTCCGGCGACACGGGGATTCCAGAAACCGGATAGCGCCCCCAGTACTCCAGCAGCCCATCCGCCAGATCCTCGTCACTCATCTCTCGGATGTAGTGACCGTTCATCCAAGTCAGCTTTTCAGCATCGAACAACGCACCGGACCGGGAAACCCGCTCCAGAGAAAAATTCTCCTTGAGTTCCGCCGACGACATGATCTCGGTCTTGTCGTCTAGGGACCAGCCCAGGAGGGTCAGGAAGTTCACCAGGGCCGGGGCGATGTACCCCTGCTCCCGATACTCCATGATCGATGTCGCACCGTGACGCTTGCTCAGCTTTGATCGGTCGGGGGCCAGGATCACTGGCAAGTGGGCGAACGTCGGTGGGGTCCACCCTAGAGCGTCGTAGATCTGCAGGTGGCGAGGGGCACTCGGCAGCCACTCCTCCGCCCGCAGCACGTGGGTTATCTCCATTGAGTGGTCGTCCACGACGTTGGCTAAATGGTATGTCGGGAATCCATCGCCCTTGAGCATGACGAAGTCGTCCACCAGGCCATTTTCGAAGCTGACCTCACCGCGAACAATGTCGTCGAGCCGTGTCACACCCTCGGAAGGCATGGCGAATCGCACCACGGAGGACAGCCCTGCCGCTTCTCGTTCACCGCGCTCGGCCGCGGACAGAGTCTTGCACAGACGGTCGTACCCGATCTGACCCTTTTCGCGCTGCTGCTGCTCCCGCATCTCCGACAACCGACCGGGCGTGCAATAGCAGCGATAGGCTGCACCATTTTCGATCAGAGAAGCAATCGCGTCATGGTAACGATCAAGCCGTTCCGACTGAACATAGGGCGCATGGGGACCACCCACATCGGGACCCTCGTCCCATTCAATTCCGAGCCACGCCAGGGCATCAAGGAGTTCATCAATTGCACCTTCAACCTTACGCCCCTGATCGGTGTCCTCGACACGAATTACGAATGCTCCGTCGCTCCCACGAGCCAGCAGCCAGTCGTAAATAGCCGTCCTGATATTGCCAACGTGCGGCCCGCCCGTCGGACTAGGCGCAAACCGAACCCGCACTCCATTACCCGTTCCATTAGCCATGCAAAAACCTCCGCCGCAATCTTACCACGGTGCTGCGCACGCTTAGGGTGGCAGAGGTGGGCGTATTGGGACCATTTACCTCGCGTTGGCGCAGGGTGTCCGACTGCAGGGTTGGGGGCGTGAAGTTCGTTTCCCTGTGGTCCGAGGACTCGAAACCTATATCCAAAACGATCCACTCAACCCGCCCAAACTAAAGCCGCCGTGCGGCCGCGAGGTGCATGGCTTCGATCGTGCTTTGGGGTCTGTGATTGTCGCCATATCCGGTGGTCCAGCCGCCGTCGGTCGCCTGGTTCCCGACAACCATCGGGAATGCCACATCGAACACGTCCTTGGCACCCGACCGAAAGGCGGCGTGCGCGATCGCCGTGACATCGATGGGATCGACCGCGTCGTTGGAAAGATCTTCAATCAACCTGCTGGCGCAGCCCCTGGCAATCTCTCGGTCAAGGTCCGTTTGCTCATTCAAACAACGGAAGATGTAGAGCCCCATCCAGTGGGTATGCAGGAAGACAGGAAATCCGTCCCCTTCCAAGCCACTCCTCAGAAAATCAAGCGCCGCATCAAACCGCACGTCATCTTCCCGTCCAAGCTCGAGCAACTTGCAGCACACTGCCGAGGTCAGCCACAGCTGGTTCGCATAATTGCCAGGGACCATCCAGGGTGGCGGGTTAAACTCAAGTATCTCAGGAGGTTCGTCCCAATAGCCTTCTTCGTGCTGGGTTCGGCGGAGGAATTCCACGGTCCGGTCGAGCGGGACCGGATAAGATGGCTGGGTCCACAACAGCCATTGGAGGCCCACCCAGGTTTGCGATATAGTAGAAAGCGCGCCCTCCATATCGCTGTCAAACCGCTCCCACCCGCCGTCATCATTTTGGTGGGGCAACAGGATGCACCAGCACATCATCGCCACTGACCGCCCCAGTGGCGTGGGCAGCCAAAGCCAACATCAGCTCGGACCCATTGCGGCGCACATACTCAAGACCCCGCTCAAGCGCGTCTTCCGAAATAACACGGTCCATTGGTGCCCCTTACTTCACGTGGTTCCGAGGGGTGTCCAGAGGGGCCGAGCCCCTCGTCGGGTGTGTGAGGGTGTCCCTCACATTACAATCTTCTTCTTTTCTTTTTTCTTGTGAATGCGCGCGCATCCATCACCCAAGCCGCAGCGACTCCAAGAACTCGCGCAGATCGGTGTGCAACTCCGAACGCAGCTCAATTCGCTCACCGGTAGCCGGGTGGTCAAATCCCAACAAGTACGCATGGAGGAAATGCCGCGTGAGTCGCGGATGAGGCTGGCCATACACCGTGTCACCTGCCAGTGGGTGGCCTATGGATGCCATGTGAACCCGTATCTGGTGGGTCCGTCCGGTCTCCGGTCGAACGTCGAGGAGGGTGAACCCGGCATACTTCACGTCCACGGTGTACTCGGTGCGGGACGCCCGTCCCGAATCGACGATGCCCATCCGCTTGCGGTGTTTGGGGTGCCGTCCAATCGGCGCGTCCACGACAGCCTTCGGCTGCTCTGGGTGTCCATGGACCAGCGCGTAATAGCCCTTGGTAATGCTCCGGTCCTTGAACTGCGCCGACAGACCGGCATGGGCCACGTCGTTCTTCGCCACCACCAGCAGGCCGGACGTGTCCTTGTCCAGACGGTGGACGATGCCAGGGCGCAACTCACCACCAACACCCTCAAGGTCCGGGCTGTGCGCCAACACGGCGTTAGCAAGGGTGTCGTCATAGTGGCCAGGGGCTGGATGCACCGTCATCCCCGCAGACTTGTCCACTACCAACAGATGACGATCTTCGAATACAACATCGAGGGGTATCGCTGTGGCCACGATGTGGCTGGGCTCAGGTTCGGGAACCACCAGGCTAATCTGTTCACCAGACTTCAGCACCCGGGATGGCCTCACTGTCTTGCCATCAACGGTGACATGCCCCTTAGATATGAGGGCCTGCAACCTGGAGCGGGAGAGGTCCTCACAGCGCGCGGCCAGGAACGTGTCCAGCCGCTCACCGGCAGCGTCTACATCGAAGATAATGGGGTCGCCCACGGCACGCTCCGCACTCACTTTGGGACGGGCTCGCCGGCACCGTCTTCCTGCTTCGATTTCTCATCTCGGGTAAAGAAAGTGATCACGATGAGCAGCGTAATACCGGTCATAATAGCGGAGTCGGCGATATTGAATATGGGCCACTGGCCGACGTCGAGAAAGTCGACCACCTTACCAGCCCTCACCCTGTCTAGCAGGTTTCCCAGCGCACCACCTAGTTGAAGTCCCATCGCCAGCCTCAACAGCAGGCTTGGCATCGCGTGGCTCCGGTAGAAGTAGTAGATGAAACCGATGGCTCCGGCGGAGAAGACGATCAGGAAAAAGGTCTGGTTCGGGAATAGCCCGAATGCAGTCCCTGAGTTCGTGGCGTACGTGAAGCGGAAGAATCCATCCTCCGGCCACGACTCGTGGAGCCGGAGGTTCTTCACCACGATGTACTTCGTGAGCTGGTCAACGGCAAGTACGGCGCCGACTACCAGAAGAAGCACGCGGTCTCTGTACCAGGACATGCGGCCCTCGCCAGCCTGTTCGGGCACGCCTTCGGTCCCTTCCACAGTCTCGGGCATGGACGAGGAGCCGTCATCGTCGACGGGTTCATTTGGTCTCTGAGGGATCATGTATAACACCGGTCTGCGAATAGTGGCGTCAGGAATCAATCGAAAGGGTTTCAGCGGTGTAAAAAACCGCTGGCCCGTATAGCCAAATTAACACCCTCCAGTATGCGCCGCAAGTCCGAGCAGCTCAAGGATTACTCCACCAGTCGCAGGACACCGACCAGGAACGGCCTCGCATTACAGGCCCCAGCCCACGCCCCGAGTCCGCTTCCCCGAGTTAGTGGAATGCCCTTTCGCTACCCCTGTGTGATGGTGGCATTGCAAAGAATCAGGGGCTTGACAAGAACGTAATAGCAATGTAGCCTTACATGTAAGCCATACAGATTGATTGGGAGGAGGCTGAAATGAACGAAGACAACGAGCCACGTAAAAAGCGACTCTCGGAAGGCATCGAGATCATCATAGACGAGGCCAAATCGGCGGCAAGCCAGGCCCTCACAGGCGCAGAAAACATCGGCGAGAGCCTCAAAGACACGCTGCAGGGCGCCCTGTCGGCCCGGCACAATGTCGTAATGGTCAGGCTCAACAAGGAGAGCCTGATCAAGCTCGACGACCTGGTCGAGTCCGGGATCGTCAGCAGCCGCTCCGAGGCAGCAGCGTTCCTGATTGGCGAAGGCGTCAAGGCCCGCTCCGGGCTGTACGATCGCATCTCCGAAAAGACCGCGCAGATCCGTAAGGCCAAAGAGGAGCTGCGTGAGCTGCTCGGAGGCGGAGACGTTGACGGAGACGGCCCTCCGGCGGCCACCTCCAAGGACGAGGCAGACGACGAAAAACCGTAGATAAGCGGCATCTCCGATTAACCGTTTGACGAGACGCCGCGCCTGAGCGACGTTGCGGCCCACATCCCCAGCGAAGAGGGCCGCGCGGCGCTCTCTGCGGCGTCCGGACACGACGAAAATGGAGCGGACACAATGACCATATCGGTGATAATCCTCGCGATCCCGGTGATGGGCTATGGCATTTTCAAGTTGAGAAAGGGCATTCCCGACTAGCCTTTAGCCCTCGACCAACAAATCCTGCCTCGCGGCGACCCCGCGGGGCATTTGTATTTCTGGGTGATTTTCGCCCGGCGGGTGGTATAATCGGCCCGCGTTTTACTGGCATCGACCCGTTTCAGAAAACCCTGTGATTTCGCCTCAGGTGGTACCCAAATGACTCACTTTGTGCTCCTCTGTTGTAAGTGCGATCGTCGCCACGCCGCCGACATGACGACCCTGGCGTGTGAGCATTGCGGCACTCCGCTGGACGTGGCCTACGACGCGTCCGCACCAAGATACTTGCGTGGTCGCCACGACATGCCTCTGCCACTGATGGACCCTGACTCTGCACTGACCCTCGGCGAGGGCAACACTCCTCTCGTTCCTCTGCCTGCAATTGCGGCAGAGGTCGGCCTCGACAGCCTCCAAGGCAAGCTGGAGTTCGTAGCCCCTACCGGGTCGTACAAGGACCGCGGGGCCGCCGTCATGATCGCTGTGGCCCGGGAGCAGGGGGTCACAGAGGTCGTCGAGGACTCCTCCGGCAACGCGGGCGCTGCGGTCTCCGCTTACGCGGCACGGTCCGGCATTAAGGCTCACATTTTCGCTCCGGCTACCGCGTCGGCGGCGAAGGTCTCCCAGATCAGAATCTACGGCGCGGAGGTCCACTCGATCGAGGGATCCCGCGACGACACCGCCGACGCTGCTGTGGCCTATTCCAGGGACAATGACATCGTGTACGCGTCCCACGCCTGGAGCCCGTACTTCCCGGAGGGCACGAAGAGCTTTGCGTACGAGGTCGTCGATCAGCTCGATGGCCTCGCGCCGGACCACGTGGTGTTCCCGGTGGGGAACGGTGGCCTGCTGCTCGGGGCCTGCTTTGGATTTCGGGAGCTGCTTGCAGCCGGTCACATCGACAGCATGCCCCGGCTGCACGCCGTGCAGTCGCAGTCTGTCATGCCGCTCGTGGAGGGCATGGCCGGCCGCGAGTGGGACTCGTCCACGGCTACTCCGACCGTGGCAGGCGGCATCTCGGTCGTTGCGCCGGTCCGGGGCGCTCAGGTCATCGACACGCTCAGGGCCACGGGCGGCAGCGCTGTCGCGGTCCTGGACGAGGACATCCTCAGGATGCAGCAGCTGTTGGCCTCCGGCGAGGGCGTTTTCGCCGAGCCGACTTCCGCAGCCGCGTTCGCGGGCCTCAAGCTGTTGGTGCAGGACGGAGCCATCAAGCGGGACGACCTAACGGTGGTCGCAGTCACTGGATTCGGGCTCAAGGACAAGCTGCCGGAGCTCAAGACAGGGTCTGGGGTCTAGGGTCTGGGGTTTAGTCTGGAGCCAAGACCCGATACCGCTTTCTATTTCGTAGTCGCGTTGAACGCTTGCCTGAAGCCTTCGAGGGAGCCCTGGAGGGTGGCTTCGGTGACGCAGAACGAGATGCGGAAGTGGCCCGGCATGCCGAACCCTGCTCCCGGTACTACAAGTACTCTGTGTTGCTTAAGCTGATCGACGAAGGCTACGTCGTCCTCTATGGGCGACCGTGGGAACATGTAGAATGCGCCGTCGGGCCTGACTACTGAGTAGCCGATGTCGGTGAGAGCGGAGTACAGGAAATCGCGCCGGGACTCGTACTCGCTAACGTCCACCGTCACGTCCTGCAGTTGGGCGATGATGTGCTGCATCAGGGCTGGGGCATTCACGAACCCGAGGGTCCGGTTGCAGAAGGTCAGCCCATCCACGATCTCTTCGCCGTCCGGGTAGTCCGGGCTCACGGCGATCATGCCGATGCGCTCGCCCGGCAGGGCCAGGTCCTTGGAGTGGGACGTGGCGACGATGCTCCTTGGGTGGTGCGGAAATATCTGCGGGTACTCTGCGCCGTCGAATAGGAGCTTGCGGTAGGGCTCGTCGCTGACCAGTGATATTTCGGTACCGAACTCCGCCTCTTTGGCCCGGATGACCTCGCCGATGCCTGCCAGAATCTCCGCGCTGTAAACCACGCCGGTTGGGTTGTTGGGGGAGTTGACCAGGACGATGCTGGTCTTTGGCGTGATTGCGGTCGCCAGGGCGTCGAGGTCCGGCAGCCAGTTCTCGTCGGTCGGGGCGACGCGGCAGGTGCCGCCGTGGTTGTCGGCGTAGAACATGTACTCGACGAAGTAGGGCGCGAAGATGACGACCTCGTCGCCGGGATTCAGCAAGGTTTTCATGATGACGTTGAGTGCACCGCCTGCCCCACAGGTAAGCACGACGCGGTCGCCTGTGAATGGCATGCCAGTTTCCCGGGCGAGACCGGCGGCAACGGCGGCGCGGGCGTCGGGGTAGCCGGCGTTGGGCATGTAACGATGCAAGCCGGTCTCAGTGCTGTTGGCTATGCGCCGCAGCTCCTCGAAGAACTGCGGCGGCGGCTCCATGATGGGGTTGCCAAGGGACAGGTCGAAGACTTTGTCCTCGCCGTACTGCTGCTTGAGGGCGATGCCCTCTTCAAACATTTTTCGAATCCAGGAGCCTCGCTCCATGAATTCGTGTATTTTGCGCGCTACTGCCATGGGTGGTGCTCCTTGCGCGGGCGCAGCCCGCAGCAGGGCCAATCTAGCGCGGTCTGTAGAGGCGTGTCAATCGGTCCGGTGGACCGAGGGGGTCGGGATTCGTGTCTCATTCTGTCGCATTTTGTCTCATTTGGGTGGTTTTGGGGTGGGCACCGGGAGATTGAGCGGGGGGTAGGATGCCCATATCATTGGTGTGTCGCCCTAAGGCCATTATAGCACTTTTGTGCGTATTTGCGCTGGTAACCATAAGAGGAGCCACGGTATGGCGACCCCGACAGATGTTAGAGGTGCTAGCCGCTCGGTCGTCTCTGGAATAAAAGGCGAGGCGATCTCCATGCTACGGCGGCTCCAAAGGCGAGGGTTAGGGTTGCTAGGCCCCATACTGCCAGCGATGGAATGGGGATCGCGGGTATAACGCCGCCCTTAGTAGCGGAGTTGGTCCATGCTGAGCCCATGTGGATGGCGAAGCTTGGGCTTTGTGATCTGCCGATCCAGCCAGTTTCGGCGAGGCTGGTGCTGATTCCAAAGCTGTCGGATGACATTTCGCCAGTGGCGGAGGCGAAGGTCAGGCCGGAGAGTGAGGTCGAAGCTCCGGCGCCGGTGGCGCGCTCGACGAGGATCAGCGCCCCGGCGCTGGCGACGAGGATGGCAGCGAGAATCAGGAGTCGGCGCATGGTGGCGTCGCTGAGGATGTCCCTTCTCAAGGCAAAACTCCCAAGGTGTCCGTATCCAACGTAGTGCCGGCGGCATTAACGTAGCTTACCGTTATAGTGTCTCCAGCCTGAACCCAGACACCATTTTGAGCGGTACCCTGGGTGGCCGAATTGGACGATAGAGGTACCTCGCCCCTGAAGAGTCTGGACGTTGGCCTGGACGAGGAGTCGGTAGCTGATGCAACCTCGCTGATAGTCACCCACTCACCTGCCGGGTCGGAGGTACTGGTTACCTTGGCGCGACGGAAGGCGCTGTCTGTTCCGGACCACACGTCCTGAACGTGGTACTTGAAGGTCGCAGTGGTCGTCGCGCTCACTGCGCTAATGAGACTAAAAGTGCCAGCTGCGTTGTTCGCAGCGGTCACGAACGGCGTGGAGCCGCCCGCCTCTGTGGCGGTGATGTCTGCTCTATCGGTCAACGGCGTCGACGAAGGCGAAGTCGAAGCGTATCCAACGGCCGTAATTACGCGCGTTGTCGTCGCGTTAGCACTCGTCGTACCGGTCTTCCCGGTAGCGATGTCGAAGTGCTTCGTGCCCGCAACAGTGACGCTGAACACCGCCGTACCACTCTTCGTGGTCTCAAGAGCATCGTCGCGTATGAGCAAGATTCCCGTCGAGTCCGGCAAAATCGCGGTAATGTTGTCCCCGTTTGCGGCGGCCCATTCCACTTCGTTCTCTGCCACTGTTACCGTTCCAGGCACAGGTATTGGAATGGGCGTTGCCGTCGGTGTTGGAGTTGGAGTGACGATTAGCACCGGTTCACTTGACACGCTGCCCTTATCTCCCCTGGCCACCACTGAGAGCGGTCCGCCGCCGCTGCAAGGAATCGCTGGTGACGTCGATGTCCCTTGCACCATGAATGCGTCCGACGCGTTGGCGACGGCGGTCAGAATATCGGCATCACTCCCGTTGCTCGCCCCGGCGATGGCTGTTACTGTCACCGACTCGTTGGGCTGAAATCCAGACCCGAGCGCGACGAGCTGATTCTGGGGCGTGAAGCAAGTGATACTAGACTTTAGGAACCCGTCGTGACTCAGCAGTATGGTTGGGTGTTTGGGGTTCGCGAGCTCCTGGGCTACAAGGGCGTAGATGGCGCTGCCGATGCGTTGGCGGGGGGTAATTTCGGGGTCG
>CAUZNX010000020.1:0-9363 GCA_963580905.1 Dehalococcoidia bacterium
CGCCTTGTAGCCACGTAGTTCGGCTTTCCAACGGGTCCCTTGCTCAGCCGTACGAATACTGGAAGGGATATGAGGATCCATCGCCCGCACGTCCTGGCGCTAGGATGCTGTTGTCTCATGACGAGGGCCGTACGTGGGATGAGGATGTTTTGGTTGCAGAGCATCCCAACAACGAACTCTACTACTGGGACCAGCGCATTGACGTGCACCCTGAGACGGGTCAGCTAGTTGCCATGTTCTGGACCCACAGTCCTGTTACAGGCGAAGTGCAGGACGTGCATATTGCCTGGGGTAGCCCGGATGGTCGTTCGTGGACTGTGCCACAGGGCACGGGACTGCCGGGCCAGCACTGCCAGGGCGTGCCGCTGGGAGGCGACCGGCTGCTGGCGATCTACTCTCGGCGAAGTGATCCGCCGGGGATCGTCGCATCGATCAGCGAAGACTTTGGTCAGACGTGGGATCGGGCAAGAGATCTGAGTGTCTACGACAGTGGGGTTGGTACGGAGTCGGGGGCCAAGGGATCGAGGGAGCAGGCCGACCTGTGGGCAGACATGGTCGCCTGGAGATTCGGGCATCCGCGGGGTGTAATGCTGCCGAACGGCGAGGCATTTGTTGTGTACTACGGGGGCGACGACAAGGTCAAAAGCGCCCGCTGGGCAAGGATCTCGCCAGGGTCTTAGTGCATGAGGAATGCAGAGGGGCCGCGCCCCTTTGCATCTTGGATCTAACACCTGGGGGGCACGTGCCCCCCAGGTGTTTTTGATCTATCGCTTGGCGCGGACGGAGGATTCAAAGGCAGTCATCTTGGACAGCGGCAGGCGGGGCCAGGTCCGCTTCCAATCGTCCTTGACGGTCAGGCTGAGCTTCGGACCGAGGCCTGCGATCTCCATGACGACGGTATCGCCGTCCTGGATCGGGCCGAGGCCGACGTGGTTGGTGCCGGTGGAGATGACGTCACCAGGCTTCATGGTGGTAATCCATGAGACCCACTCCAGGACCTCGTAGACCGAGCGACCCATGTCGGACGTGTTAACGTCCTGGCGGAGGTCGCCGCTGACCCATAGTTTCACGGCGAGCTTCTGGGGATCGTCTACCTCATCGGCGGTAGTGATGGCCGGGCCCATCGGGCCGAAGGTGTCCCACGACTTCTGCCAGAAGAAGCTGTTGTTGCCGTTGGGCTCCAACCCGCGGGCGGACACATCCATGAAGTTCACGTAGCCGAAGATATTGTCTTTGGCTTCCTCGGCGGTGATGTGGTCGGAGGTCTTGCCGACCACTACTCCTAGCTCGGCCTCGTGGTGGAAGTGAGGCACCGGGGCGTCCGGCAGGACGATCGTGTCGCCGTCACCGATGACTGAGCTTGGTGACTTCAGGAAGGCGTCCCGGTCCGATACCAGGCCTGCGCCCTCCATGTAGTTACCGGCCATGCAGACCAGGCGGCCTGGCTCGGGGAGCGGGGCTCGCAGTCGTACGGAGTCGATCGCCACACCGTCTGCGGCCTTGACGGCCTTCTCAATTGCGCCCCTGTACTGGTCGAAGTTCTCGATCAGGCCAGCCATCCATGTCTGGCCGTTCAGGTGTGGGACGCTCTCTACCACACTGGAAATGTCTACTACGCGATCCTCTTTGAGGACGCCTGGGATGTGATCGTTGAATAGAACTAGTTTCATTGTTGTTCCCCTGAGCTAACTTGGCGTTCTTGTGCTATCTGGCTAGGCCTTGGCTATAGTGTTGCGCAGCGTTCCGACATTCTCCACTACGCCCTCAATGACATCGCCGGGCTGGATGAATACCTCTCTGGTGACGCCATCCGGCAGCGGGACCACACCCGTTGCGATAAGGTCGCCGGGCTGCAGGGTGCAGAGCATGGAGATGTATGCGATCTGGCGAGGGATATCGTAGAGCAGGCGCTTTGTATTGCCGTCTACTCGAATGTCGCCATTGATCTTCGTCGTTATTTGGAGATTGTTGGGGTCGCCTACCTCAGACGCGGGGACGATCCACGGGCCCACGGGGGAGTAGCCGTCGAGCCACTTGCCGTTGAGCCACTCGAACCAGTGTCCCGCCGGGTCGCGACCGGCGTTCAATCGCAGGTCTCTGCCAGAGAAGTCGTTAATGATCGTGTAGCCAAAGACGTGGTCGAACGCATCGGCCTGGGAAATGTCTTTGCCGGGCTTTCCGATCACCACGCCAAGCTCAATCTCCTCGATGTTGTTGATCGTCGCCTTGCTGTGGTGCGGGATGACATCGTCGGGGCCGATGAGGGCGGTAAAGGGCTTGATGAAGAACTTCGGGATGTTCACGTCCACGTCGACATCGGAGTCGGTATTGTGGGGGTGGTAGTTGCCTGCCGTCGCGAGAATTTTGCCGGGGTTGCCAACAGGGGCTAAGAGCCGTACATCACTCAACTTGTAGGTCGACATGGCCGTGGATGCTACCTGCTTCAGTCCGGCGTCGTCCAGAAGCAGGAGCGTAGAGACGTTGCCGTCTGCCCCTGCAACCTCCGCCACATTGTCGTTCTCGTCGATAAGGCCTGCGGATGGGGTAGATGCCCCGGGTGCCAAAAAGCGCGCTACTCGCATTCTCTCCTCCTTGGGAAAGACTCAATAAATTTGGCCGCTCGGACCCCCTGGCAAACTCGCCGCTATGCGGCATTTTGACGTGGATTCCAGACGACGCGCCAATTCTAACTGCACGCCAATGGGGGAGTCAACCAGAATACGAGGATGGGTCGGCTTGGTATGGGGAGCGTATCGATTCAGGGAGAGCACTATACGTCGCCTCCAACCCAACGGACACTCATGGAGCGTTGTCGCGATGTTTTGGCGAAGCGGCGGTCTGCGGTCCACATTTCGCAGCCCCATAGTTCTGCTAGGGCCAGGTACAAAGAGCTGTGCACGCTGTCTTCTCCCAGGGAACCTGCGAGAGCAAGGGCTCGGTCGTAGAGGACAGACGGCTCGTCGGTGTCGACGAGGTTGAGCAGAGTGTCCAGCATCTCGGCCGCATCGACCGGGCTAATCTCCCGTCGATGGACCATTTGATGTAGTGCGTTGGTGATCTCGGATCGGAATATGGGCGGTGAAATGAGGTGTTCAGACGCGGACTGCCACCGATCCCAGAGCTCAAGCGCCTCCTCGGTGTGGTCCTCTGAGAGAGCCCACTTGAGAGCCAGACCAGCGTCTACGACGACGGTCAAGGTTTGATGTTCCCGGAGCCCTCGGATGTCTCCTGGGTTCGGGGGTTCCGGGCCTCCTGGATGATGTCTGCGCTGTTGACGCTGAGTCGCCGCCCTCCAGTGGCCCGACTACGGAGCGTGTCGATACGGGCGCGCGCCTCGGCGGTCAGATAGCCTTTGTTGGCCTGGTTCCTGGCAGCCTCGATGGCGCCGATGCCCTCGTTCAAGTCAGCCCCCTCCGGGGTAGTGAAGAACGCCTCCAGTTCGTCGCTGTTCAGCAGGGAGGCTCTGCCGTCACGTGGGTCTGTCTGCACACGCAGCTGTCCGGAGCGTACTAGGCGGTGCAGCTTGGACCGGCTGACCTCGTACTTGAGCGCCGCGTCTCGGATATTGAGAAACTCTGCTTTCCGTTGGATATATTTCATGTAGGTCTTAATGTAGCGTGGTAGAGATGTAGGTTCAATATGTATCGTTGTGTAGCTTTAGGTCCCGGCCTCGACTCCTGATAGCGCTTCAAGGACTTTGACGTAGGCCTGGATTCCTTCATCTCCGTGGCCGGTCTGCTGCGCGGACCGGAACATCTGCGTCACGATGGGGGTTGTGACGAGGGGCAGGTTGTTCTCGGTGGCGGCCTCAAGCACGAGGCGGAGGTCCTTGTGGGCCAGCTTTACCATGAACCCGGGGTCAAATTTGCCCTGTACTAGGGCGGGTCCGAGGTTTTCCACCATCCATGACCCAGCAGCGCCGCCTCCCAGGGCCGACAGCACAGCATCAAGGTCTGCCCCGTTACTGGCGGCGAAGACCAGCGCCTCACACATCGCTGCCATGGTGCCCAGGCCGGTGATCTGGTTGGCCAGCTTGGTCACCTGTCCCATCCCGCTCGGGCCGCAGTAGGTGATTTTCGTGCCCATCGCCTCCAACACTGGGAGGCACCTGTCGAATATCGCCCGGTCTCCGCCGGCCATGATCGAAAGGGTTCCGGCAGCTGCCCCGGTGACTCCGCCGCTTACGGGTGCGTCGATCATGTGCGAGCCCTGTTCTTGCAGTGCGGCCGCGATCTTTCGTGTGACGGCTGGAGAGATGGTGCTCATGTCGATGACGATCGAGTCTGACTCGGCACCCTGAATTATGCCGTCGGGGCCGAGGATCACGTCCTCGACGTCAGCGGAGTCCGAAACACAGGTGATGGTCACTTCGCTCCCACGCGCCGCCTCGGTGGCAGAGGCAGTTGCTTGTGCACCGTCGGCCACCAGGGGCTCCGTTCGGGAAGCCGTCCGGTTCCAGACTTTGACATCGTGGCCCGCTGCCACAAGGTTTTTGCACATCGGGGCACCGATGAGGCCCAGGCCGACGAATCCGATCTTTGTCATTTTGTAGTAGCTCCTCGGGTTGAAGAAGTTTTGCCCTGCGAGGCTGCTGAAGGTGGTTCGGACCATCGCTGCGCAGCGCCGCCAAGACCTGTGGGGGACTATAGAGGAGAGATTTGGCGCGGCACCACTGGACACTCTGATGGGGCATGTCGCTCACTCACGACTCGCTTCGTACGAGGAGGCGGGGTAGTTTGGGCCGAATTTTGGGGGCCGAGGCACCCAAAATGGAGAGCTCAGCGCCTTGACACAAAATTGCAGTCGTGATAGCTTTCACACGGTCGTTCGATGATGCTGATATTCACTTAGGAGAGTCGTGGACCCAACGACGCCGACTTTTGCTGCATGGGCCGATATAGGGGACCTAATTACAGGCATGGCCGTAATGGTCGGTTTGGTCGTTTTCTTCTCCACGAATATGCTCATCGGGCATATTTTCATCCCGTCCCTGGTGGCGTCGTACCACATTCCCGAGAAGCTGCAGAAGGTGCGACCCGTCTTCTACACGCTGGCCGTCATCTCGGCCATAGCGACGATCTTTGTGCTGACGATAGTGATAGATCGGGCTGGCGTGATCAGGGACGTGTACGAGACATTCTGGATTGATGGTGGACGGGACTGACTCGCAGCGCCCCGTCGTAATTCTTAACGATAACAAGGTAGGACACCCGGTTGCTTCCAGGCGATTTTAAAGCTCCTGAGCGTAGTAAGAGGAACGTCTTCCTCTTTGCGTCTATCGGAATGGTAGGTCTAGGTGGACTTGTAGTCACCCTAGCCATCGGTGCGTTCGTCTTCACCGCGTGGATGGGACTGCCGCTAGATGCCTTTGGTCTGAATGAAGGTCCAGACCAGCCCATCGCGTTCCCGCACACGGTTCATGTGCAAGAACTGGGCGTGGACTGCACGTTCTGTCACAGGACGGTCACGACAGAAGCGGTGGCGTCCATACCGTCCGAGGGTCTCTGCCTGACCTGCCACAGGGTGATTGGCGACGATCTTCCCGGCGTCGAGCTCCTTCGCGAGCTTGGGGCAAATGATGAGCCGATCAATTGGGTACGGGTCCATCGTGTCCCCGACCATGTGAAATTTGTCCACGAGGCCCATATAAGGGCTTTCTCTGGTACTAAGATTGTGGTCGAGATTGTCGATCCCGCCGACAGGGCCACACAGCTGGGTATTGAAGAGGCGAGGGCTGTAGAGAGCGGCGCGACACTCGGGACGACTCTCGAAATTGCGCCGTCCGGGACCTGCATCATCTGTCACGGAGACGTGGGCAGTATGGTGAAGGTGAGCCAGGTGCGTTCACTGAAGATGGGGGACTGCCTGGATTGCCATCGCAAGAACAGCGCTCCGACCGATTGCACGACATGTCACTACTGATGCCACTGGATAAAAATGGCTGTAACTAGAAGACGATTTCTATCCCTAGCCGGAGGCTCCGCCGCCGGAGCAGTCTTGTTTCAGGCATGCGGCATCCCTGAGGACGAGCTGCTGGTGCAGGCGCCTGTCGAGATGCCAGAGGACCTCGTAGAGGGCTTCGACATCCGGTATGCCACACTGTGCCGTCAATGCCCCACGAGTGAGGGCGTTGTGGTGCGGGTCATGGGTGGCCGAGCCAAAAAGGTTGAGGGGAACGTCGATTATCCGATCAATCAGGGTAAGCACAGCGTTCGCTGTGAGGCAGCTCTTCAAGATCTGTACCATCCGGACCGGATCTCGGCCCCGCTCGTGAGGGTGGGAGACCGGGGAGCCGGGCAGTGGGAAGAGATTAGCTGGACCGATGCCCTGTCCCGCGTATCCAGTCAGATTTCGAAACTCGATGGCCAAGAGGTGGTGCTCACGACAGGCCCGGTCAGCGGGCATTTGGGGAAGGTCGTTGACTCGTTCGTCGGCAAGGTCGGCGCGAGGCAGGTTCCCTACGAGACCATCGAAAACACGAATCTTCAGGCAGCCGTCAGGCACGTATTTGGCCAGGAAGTGTTGCCAGACTTCGACATTGCCAACGCTGGCTATGTCCTGTCTTTTGGTGCCGACTTCCTGAGCACATGGCTGTCGCCGGTGCGTTTTGCGAAGGCATACGGCGAATTCCGACAGGGTGAGCGCGAGCGCGGCACCCTGGTGCACGTCGATTCTCGATTTTCCATGACTGGCGCGAACGCTGATGAGTGGGTATACGTTAAGCCCGGTTGGGAGGGGCACCTGGCCCTCAGCATCGCCAGTGAGATTGTGAGCGCTGGTGGTGGTGATTCCGACGCGGTCTCGAAGTTGACCAATGGCGTTGATCTCGACCAGTACTCTGCTGACAGGGTCAGTGCGTCCACTGGCGTCAGCGCCGACCGAATTAAGCATATTGCAGAGGAGTTCGCTTCTCGTGGGCCGAGTCTGGCTATTGGTGGCGGCGCAGCTGCTGCGCACACCAACGGTCTGTTCAATATGAAGGCGATCTACTCGCTCAACCAGCTTGTTGGGAATGTTGGCCAGCCTGGTGGAGTCATACTCAATCCGGGTCCTGCTCTGAGCGATCTTCCGGGAAGACCAGCGACTGCGTCGTTTGGGCAGTGGCAGGATCTTTCGACCGATATTGCCACTGGTAAGGTTGGCGTGCTGATGGTCCGTGACGCCGACCCTGTGTACGGGATCCCTTCGTCGGCTGGATTCAAGAGTGCATTAGTCGGTTCGAGCGCTGGCAAATTCAATGTTCCGATGATTGTGAGTTTCTCCAACCGGATGGATGATACGACTGCCCTTGCGGACATCGTTCTACCGGAGCACTCCTCCTTTGAGGATTGGGGCGACGACGTACCTAACCCTGCTCCTGGCTACCAGACTATTGGGATCCAGCAGCCGGTGGTCAGGCCATTCTTCGAGTCCAGAGGTCAGCACCTCGGCTCCAAGAGCTTCCCGGACGTGCTAATTTCGATGGCGCAGACCCTGGGGCTTGACCTCGGGCTGGCCGGCGAGACTTTCAAAGAGGTTCTGGAGGATGGGGCACGGCGGCTTTTCGATGCTGACCGCGGCTCGGTGAAAGCCACTGACTTCCCATCGTTCTGGAACGGTATTCTCGCGCGTGGCGGTTGGTGGGACACCTCTGCCCGGCATACGGGCCCTGTTCCAGACCCGCAGCCTCTACCCGCAAAGCCGGAGACTCCGGAGTCGGGCGGTAGCGAGAGCAGTTACAGTTATGCCCTGATACCGTTTTCGTCCGCGTCGCTAGGTAATGGAGAAGGGGCGCATCTGCCTTGGTTGCAGGCGACGCCGGATCCGTTGACGACCGCGACGTGGCAGACTTGGGTGGAGATCAACATTCGAGTTGCCGAAGACCTAGGCATAGAAGAAGGCGACGTCGTCAAAGTGACCTCCGCGCAGGGCACTATCGAGGCGCTGGCCTACCCACACCCGGGCATATCGCCGGACGTGGTCTCGGTGCCTATCGGTCAGGGTCATGGAGCTGGCGGTCGGTATTCCGAGGGCAGGGGAGCGAACGTTCTCTCTATCCTCGCGCCGCTGGCCGATGCGGAGACCGGAGCCCTAGCCTGGGCAGCCACGCGAGTGAATCTGACGAAGACCGGCGACTGGGTCAGGCTGCCGAAGTTCGAGAACAGCGCTCCGGATCTGGCTGTGGATGAAAACCAGAAGGTTATTGAGTTGACGCCGATCGATTCGTAGGACCGGCGTCAACAGAGGGGGCGACCCCTCATCGGGATTCCCGTCATGGGAAGCCCGCTAAGTAGACGAAATGAGTCCCAACGCCCTTCGAGGCTAGGCAGGCCGGAGGGCCTGTAGGAGAGCAGACATATGGCGGAACCGAAGTGGGGAATGGTCATCGACGTCGACAAGTGCACCGGGTGCCAGGCGTGCGTCGTGGCGTGCCAGTCCGAGAACAACGTCCCCATTAACACTGAGGATCTGTTCAACCAGCGGCGTGCCATCCAATGGATACGCGTTGAGCGCTACTGGGAGGGCGAGTTCCCTGACGTCAAGGCGCGGTTCATTCCGATCCTGTGTCAGCACTGTGGTGATGCCCCGTGCGAGCCTGTTTGCCCGGTCTTTGCTACTTATCACAACCCCGAGGGGCTGAACGTACAGGTATACAACCGTTGCATCGGAACCCGGTTCTGTGCCAACAACTGTCCATACCAGGTTCGATTCTTCAACTTCTGGGAGCCTGAGTGGCCTGAGAGCCTGACCAACCAACTGAACCCGGATGTCACGGTCCGAAGTCGTGGGATCATGGAGAAGTGCACCTTCTGCGTGCAGCGCATTCGCCGGACGACCCGCGAGGCCCGACGAGATGGGCGCGAGGTTGAAGACGGTACCCGTGAGCTGAATCCCGCATGTGTCAATTCCTGCCCAACCGACGCGCTTCTGTTCGGCGATCTCAACGACGCCGACAGCAAGGTTGCTAAGAAGCGCGAGCATGAGATGGGCGAGCACGGTCGAGGGTACAGGATGTTTGAGGACCTGGGCACCGAGCCAAACGTGCTCTATCTGAAGAAGGTCGACAAGGACGCTAAGGAAGTCGCGCATGCGTAACGGTTCCGCCAATGGTCATGCGACCGTGGAAACTCCGGCTGGAGTGACCCACGATCTGCTCGACCGTCATCGGACATACGGCAGCAAGTTCCGATGGACCCTAGTGGTTCTGGGCGCCCTGTTCGTACTGGGTATCGTCGGGTTCGTTATCCGTATGCAGGATGGCGTGAGCGACCCGTCGGTCTGGGGCTACTACGCAGCGTTGTTTGTTTTCATCCTGACCGCCGCGCAGGGCGCGCCGTTGGTGGCTATCGCACCACGGATCGCGAAGGCGCACTGGCGACGACC
>CAUZNX010000021.1:0-9262 GCA_963580905.1 Dehalococcoidia bacterium
AGCGGCGGCCCTAACCTCCAAGGCCACAGGCCTCACCATCGCAACACACACTGCGGCAGCCGTCGCAGCGATGGATGTGCTGGACATCGTCGAAGCCGCCGGAGTCGATCCAGACCGGTGGATATTCGTGCACGCACAGCACGAGCCCGACCCAGACCTCCTCGTCGAGGTCGCGAAGCGCGGAGCCTGTATATCCCTCGACGGCATCGGAGCCAGCACAGTTGAAGCGCACGTCGTCCCACTGCTAAAGTTGTTGGACGCAGGGTTCGAGCGTCAACTGCTCCTTTCCCACGACGCCGGCTGGTACCGTGTCGGCGAGGAACCAGACGGCGCGAAGGATCCATTTACCTACCTGGTGGACGAATTCATGCCACTGATGAAGTGGATAGGTGCATCGGACGAGACCGTAAGCACCATCACCGTCACGAACCCGTCAGTGGCCTTCGAGGTCAGATAAGGATCTCTCGGCGGGCGTCATATACCTGAACGATTAGCTAGCTGGAGGAGCGACCATGCATAATCGGATGTACATTTCGATTTCAGAAGAAGACAAAATAGCCGTCTTTGACGTAGACGCCACCACAGGTCGCACTACTCATTTTGGCGATGTCCCCACCTCTGGTCGCCCGGCTCCGCTGGCGGTAGATCCAGAACGAAAGTACCTCTAC
The DNA here is from genome assembly GCA_963580905.1 of Dehalococcoidia bacterium. Taxonomy (GTDB): domain Bacteria; phylum Chloroflexota; class Dehalococcoidia; order Lucifugimonadales; family CAJWER01; genus CAJWER01. The sequence goes on from CAUZNX010000021.1 coordinate 669, forward strand.
GTAGGGTGCCGCGCAACCAACGAACTGATGACCTTTCGCATTGATCCAGGAGAGGGGAGCCTGTCCCCGATCGGGAAAATTCCCCTCGAGTCTGACCCGTGCTTCCTCTCCACAGATCGCACCGGGAAGTTCCTGCTCTCTGCCTACTACGGGGCGGGCGCTGCCGCAGTCCATCGCATCGGATCGGACGGGGTCTCCATAAGTCCGCCGGTCCAGTGGCTCCCGACCGCTCCCGGTGCTCATTCGATCCACACCGACCGGTCCAACCGATTCGCCTTCGTGCCCCACATTGCAGGCGGTACGGGACCCAACGCCATCTTCCAGTTCAATTTCGACGAAGGCTCTGGAGAGCTCACACACAACTCGCCAGCCCGCGTAACGCCGGACAACGAAGCGGGGCCACGCCACTACTGCTACCACCCGACCAAAGACATGGCCTACTTTTCGAACGAGCAGGGATCGAGTGTCACAGCCTACGACCTAAATCCGCGTGAGGGTACACTGACCGCGAAGCAGACCATTTCGACACTACCGAACGGTTACACCGGGGAAAACACCTGTGCGCAGATCCAGATCGCCCCATCAGGCAAATTCCTATACGCCCCGAATCGGGGGCACAACAGTATCGCCTGCTACTCTATCGACGAGACCTCCGGCATGCTGACCAGTATTGGCAACCTAATGACCGAACCGGTGCCCAGGGCCCTCAGTCTCGATCCAACCGGAGCATTCCTCTACGTCGCAGGACTCGAGTCTGGCAACCTCGCCTCCTACAGCATCGACAGCGACTCCGGGACCCTGCATCCACTGGAGGTTCAGCCAATAGGAGCCGGACCTATGTGGGTACTGATATTCGCCGCCACCTAGGCAATCTGCTGAAACAGGGGAGTGCATATTCCACTGATGGCCGCAACCTATTCCGCGTCCACCACTCGGTACTTCCTGACCACGCGGTTACCCGTGTCCGCCACATAGAACGCCCCCGTGCTGTCGAAGGCCAGTCCGTGCGGGTTGGACAGCGTGCCTGGCGCTACTTCACCCAGGAACTCGCCGCTCGGGCTGAACCGTTGGATGCGGTGGTTGGCAACCTCAGACACGTAAAAATTGCCCTGCGAGTCAAAGGCGATGCTGGTGAGTACCTGGAACTGTCCAGGGCCGGTCCCCGGGCGGTCGAATTTCTGCACGAACTCTCCGAGTGGACTGAACACCTGGACCCTGTGGTTCCCCCAATCGCTCACATAAACTCGGTCCTGCGCATCTACGATAACCACCATCGCGGAGAGGAACTCCCCTGGGCCCTTACCATTTGCTCCAAACGTCGCCAGCCACTCCCCATCTGAGTTGGATTTTTGCACCCGGGAATTGCCGTTCTCGGCCACATAGACCTGATCGAGCCGGTCAATCGCTATCCCAGTCGGACGCCGGAACTGCCCCGAGTCGGTCCCACTTCCGCCCCATTCCGTCAGCAACACTCCGTCAGAGGTGAACTTCTGGACCCGGTCACCGCTGAACTCGGTAACGTAGACGTTGTCCAGTGAGTCGATTGCGATCGCGTTGGGACTGCTGAAGGTGACGCCGTCGTCGCCTGATCGGCCCCCCACCGCCACCTCCGTGAAGTCCGGTGCCTGGCTGACTGGTTCAGATGTCGGGGTAGATTACGCTGCAGGTGTAGGCAGCACCGCTGGCCCTGGCGTGGCGATCGGGGATGGAGTGGGGGAGGGGGCGGCTGGAATGGGTGGCGGCGCGGGTTCGCTGCACGCGCCTACCAAGAAAAACCCCAAAATGGAGAGAACCACAATTAGGCTGCGCACGACACCCCCTTGTCGACTATCGATTCGGCGCGCGTCAGCCGCCGAACCGGAACGAATACACATCGGCATCCTTCATCACGAACCGCAGGCGCACGGTCTTCCCTGCCAACTCGCCCACCGCGCTCCCGCCCTCCCACGCCACAACTCGCTCGATCTCATCGCCGATCAGCTCGCGACAGTCCTGTGCCCCGTATCCCAGGATCGGCACCCCTGCCTCATCCTGAAGCTCTACCCGGATGCTGCCCGCTGCACTGGTGGCGTAGTTGATCGCCAGTTCGATGCCGGAAAAGGTGAACGGCTTGGTGGTCATCTCTCCGCCTACGTACGGAGCGTTCAGCGAGCTAAAGCCGTCGAGCCGAAGCGTCATGCGTTCGAGATAGGCGGTGCGCTGGCCGGTGTCGCGGTTTACGAATAACGACATCTCCGCGGGCCCGGTCTGAACGACCCCAAGGGCCGGGTAGTTGTCACGCGATTGCCAGTTGCTTTCGCCAATCCCGGGCCGAATAAAGCTCTCCAGGAACGTGAAGTCATACAGCGTAGTTCCCGGGCGAGAGGTCAGGAGCACCCCGTCAGAGCAGTCGCCGGCTTTGCCAACCCGGGAGTCCTGTGTTTGCGCATTAAACTCCTCTTCCTCGGGGGCGAGCGTTCGCCGGTCGAAGAATATACGAGCGGGGAGCGCCACGTAGATGTTCGGGGCCCGAAAATAGGGATGTGTTTGGTTTATGTACAGATGCTCCGATGGCGTCGTCGTGCCCGTGTCGCTATAGGTCATCGGAATCTGCTCGGTCCAGACAGCGAAGTCAGGGGAGGTCGATCTGGCCGCAGCCCGCTTGCCCCCTTCGTTGTGCCGGGCATACATCACGTACAATTCCTCGGCCTCTGACCAGAACATAGCAGTCTGGGCATCGAAGTGGTTGCCCAGTGCATTAGGCACCATCACCTCTCCCGTCGACTGGGTCCAGTGGATCCCGTCTGGCGAAAAGTACCCCTTGAGCCCATCCTCGTGCCTGGCGTTGCCCTTGTATCGCTCCTCCGCCGGAACCCCTTCGCGGGTATCCAGAAACGGGCTGAACTGCCAACCGTCTTCTAGGATGATATTGTTGTGCTTGGAGCCGTCGACTTCGAAGAGACCAAGGTCTGGCTTGGTCCAGTGCACCCCATCCGAACTCTCCGCATAGCAGGTCAGGGACTCGAACCCCCTTGGCGTCCGCTCGTAGCCCCTCCCTCTGTAGTACAAGCGATAGGTATCGCCATCCTTCAGCACAGTTGTATAGCCGGAGCGAGGAGAGTCGACATCCCCCTTCACCGCGCCGAACTTCACCGCCACTCCGCCCGGCTGAGGCGTCTGCAATTTGAGACTGGCTCCATCCAGCCGGTCGATCAGGAGGTTGTCCACGAACAGTTCGCGTCTAGATCCGATATTCAGCATCGTTGTTGCTCCTGCATTCCCCTCATCAATAGCTGCGTTTGTCGATAATGCGGCGTGCCTTGAACTGCGTCCGCTCAAACTCGCCCTCGGGTTTCAGCTCCACTTTGAGGCCCACGCCGACAGCCCTTCTCAACTCATCGGCGAACCTGTGCTCAGCCAGTGTGGAGTCTTCGGATCCGTCCGACTTGCCAAGGTACACCTCTGAAACAACCTCCACCTGGACAGTCAGAGAATCCATGCGGCCCTGCTCACGGTCGACGATCAGCCTGAACTCACCGCCGAACTCGGGCATGCTTCGCAAGACATCTTCGATCTTGGACGGGAAGATATTCTGGCCCCTAACGATGATCATATCGTCCACTCGCCCAGAAAGCCCATCAGGCAACGTCGGGTACGTCCTGCCGCAGGCGCAGGGCTCCATATCCCACCGAGCGACATCCGCAGACCAGTAGCGGATCATCGGCTGTGACGTGCGCTCCAGGTGTGTATAGACCGGGACGCCTTCGGTGCCAGGATGTGTCGGAGCCTTGGTATCGGGGTCGAGCATCTCGGCGTACACGATGTCGTTCCACAGGTGCATGCCGCGCTTCAGGTGGCTGCACCCGGAGTTGGTCATCCAGGGTGTCATCTCCGCCATGCTCCCCATGTCCACGACACGACAACCGAAGGTCTCCTCGATCTCCTTGCGGGTGGAAGGGATGCTCGCCCCTGGCTCACCAGAGAAAAACATCAGCCGAATATTGAAATCTTTGCGCGGGTCGATCCCCATCCGCCGCGCCGTCGCGGCCAGGTACAGGGCGTAGGACGGGGTAGCGTAGAGCGCGGTTGGTTTGACATACCCGATCCAGTCCACGGCCCGCTCGGTCTGCTCCGGCGCACCGGCTCCGAATGGGAAGCTCATTGCGCCCAGCCGTTCCGCTCCCAACAACGCTCCCCAGCTACCGATGTAGGCGCTGAAGACAGACGTTACGATAACAATGTCATCTGGGCGCAGCCCCGCAGACCACAGTATGCGTGCATGGGCCTCTGCGATGCGGTCCCAGTCGTCTTCACCGATCCCAAAGAGAGTAGGGTTCCCGGTTGTGCCCGACGTGCCGTGGATGCGCTTGATCCGCTCTCTTGGGACGCACAGGTAGCGTCCAAATGGCGGGTGCGTCTCCTGTTCCCGGCGGAGGTGATCTTTGGTCAGGATCGGAAGCTGGCGAAAATCGTCGAGGCTTTTGATATTGCTCGGGTCGGTTCCGGCGTCGCCCCAGAATTCCCGATAAAATGCCGAATTCTCGTACGCATACCGCACCTGATGGACCAGTTTCCCCAGTATGAGGGCCTCCCGTTCCTCGGGAGCCATCGTCTCCGCCTGGGAATCCCAATACTCGCTGCCAGGTTCCGGCACGTAGGACCTATCGTATCTTGGCGGCCAATGAATCTGTCCCATATCTTCGTCCCTTGGTACTCATGAGGCTTGAAGACCGGTCGGGTTGCGGTACTACGCGCTCTAACCATCTCAGTCTGATCGCGCCGCGGAGCGAATTGGTAACAGAGCATAGTTTCTTGGGATATTCGACTCGAATGTCGCCTAGTGCCCTGAGTCTTGTGCTATTTAACCATGGGCACACCGCTCACAATATCGCTGCTTAGACTAAACCGATCCGGCGAGAATTGAACAGCCGTTGCCTATCGTCATAGTGTGCATCTGATCTCTAGCTGGCCATGTGCTCCATGACCTTGAGCGTCAACTCCGTGTCTGCCTGGGCGCGATGCAGATTTGCCGGCAGGGTAAGACCACACTGCCGGGCTGCGGCTTCGAGTCGTTGCCATCTGTAGGATCCGCGGTGGTTGTTCCACTCGCCGTAGTATTTGGCATAGAGTTTCATCGCACAGAATGTGTTGCTAGTAATCGAATGCAGGGCGCCCATCGAGTCAATACCCACGGCCATACCGGATTGTCGCAGGAGCCGCAGATCGTAGTCTGAGTTATAAATGACGACTGTCCGTCCTAGAAGAATGGTAGTCAGTTGAGGCCAGACATGCCCGAAGTTTGACGCCTCCGCGACATCATCATTTGTGATGCCGTGGATGGAAGTGGCGTCGGCAGGGATCGGCTTGACCGGTTTGATGAGTTGGTCGACTACAGTCCGTCCCCGTCCGTCAATCACGGCGATCTCGCATATCTCGGCGTCTTTTCCAAGTCCGGTCGTCTCCGTGTCCAAGAACAGTGGGTCTTGTTGCATTATCAATCGTGCCTGTTCAGTTGCCTGTTCGCGGTCGGCCAATATACGCTCCTTGTGACGTCTCGACGTGGGGCGGAGGTCTCCAGATGTCTATCACCACTTCAGAGTTCCGCGAAATCCTATCACCAAGTCTGTTCGATGGTGCCGTGTATTGCATAGCCGACCTTCGACTAGCTCAGGGAGAGCGGGGCTGTTTATGGCGTTATTACCAAGGAATATCCTAGGGCTCGCGCACCCGATCCCGAATGAAATCGACCATAGTCTTCGTAAGACTCCCCACCGGGAAGACCCCGGCCACTCCCATCTCGTGGAGCGGCTCTACGTCCTGTTCGGGGATTGTGCCGCCCACGATCAAGAGCACGTCGTCCGGAATTCCCTGGGCCTTGAACCTGTCGATCAGTCGTGGCATCAGGCGCATGTGTGCGCCCGAGAGTATGCTGATGCCCACCACGTCCACGTCCTCGTCCTGGGCCGACTTGGCAATCGCCTCGTCCGTGAGCCGCATGCCAAGATACAGCACCTCCATGCCAGCATCTCGTAGCGCCCGGGAGATCACCTTCACCCCGCGGTCGTGGCCATCAAGACCGATCTTGGCGACCATCACCTTGATAGGAACATTGCGTTGCGTCATCACACCTCGGTTGGACAGGTATTGGTTGCTGGCTTAAAAGACACCCGGATCCACGTGCTCACCGTAGACATCGCGTAGGGCCCCCATGACCTCGCCCTCGGTAGCAGACGCCTTTACCGCGTCCAGCACCGGAGGGAAGAGATTTTCGTCGGCCTCTGCCTTGTGCCGAATGTCCGACAGGGCCTTTTCCACATCGGCGCTGCTTCGAGTACTCTTGACGTCTCTGAGCCGGGAGAGCTGCCCCTCTTCCTCTTCCTGGTCAATCTCGAATACCTCAAGGGGCTCGACCTCTGCCGGATACTCGTTGACCCCCACGATGACACGTTGCTTGCTCTCGATTGTTCGCTGGTACTCGAAAGCGGTGTTAGCGATCTCCATTTCGATGTAGCCCGACTCGATGGCATCGATCATCCCATCTACCATGCTGCCGTTCCCCATCGCGTCAATCTTGTTGATGTACTCCCAGGCCTTCTCCTCCACGCTATCGGTCAGCGACTCCACGAAATAGGAGCCAGCCAGCGGGTCGACCGTATTGGCCACATTAGTCTCGTGGGCGATAACCAACTGCGTCGCCAGCGAGACCCCCATCGCGTCTTCTGACGGGATGTCGTAAGCCTCATCGTAGCCGCTGATATGAAGGGACTGGGTGCCACCCAATACTGCCGCTAGAGCTTGCAGCGCCCCACGAGCGATATTGTTTTTGGGCCCCTCTCGGACTAGGGTCGAGCCCAGGGTCTGGGTGTGGAACCGCATGCGCATCGACTCCGGGTTCTTCGCCTTGTAGCGCTCCTTCACGATCCGGGCCCACATTCGGCGGGCAGCGCGGAACTTGGCGACCTCTTCGAAAAGATCGTTGTGGATGCCAAAGAAGTAAGACAGCCGGGGTGCGAACTCGTCTATGTCCAGCCCTCTGGCTATCGCGGATTCCGCATACGCCATGCCCTGCGCCAGAGTAAACGCCAACTCCTGGACCCCGTTAGCGCCAGCCTCTCGCGTGTGATATCCCGAGATGGAGATCGTGTACCAGTTCGGCACGTGCCCCGTGCAAAATTCCACGATGTCGGTCGTCAGTTTCAGGGCCGGTCGAGGTGGCAGGGCGAAGGTCTTCTGTCCGTAAAACTCTTTTAGCGAGTCATTTTGAACAGTCCCTCGGAGGCCCTTCCATGACACACCGCGAGACTCGGCCACCGCCAGGAACATGCCCAGTATCGTGATCGCCGGATGGTTGATCGTGAAGGAAATTCCGACACGGTCCAGCGGGATGTTGTTGAACAGCTCGTCCATGTCGCCGATGGTGTCGATGGCCACGCCCAGCCGTCCGACCTCACCCTCGGCCAGAACGTCGTCGGAGTCGTATCCCGTCAATGTGGGATGGTCGAAGTCGGTGCTCAGGCCCGTCTGTCCGTGGTCCAACAGGAAGCGGAACCGCTCGTTTGTGGAGCTTGCCGTGCCCAGGCCCGCGATCTGGCGTCGTGTCCATGGCCTCCCCCGGTACATAGTCGGGTAAGCGCCGCGAGTGAAGGGATAGGTCCCCGGAAAGCCGATACGCTCCTCGAAATCCTGCTCACTCACGTCCTGCGGCGTATAGAGCCCGCCCACCTCAATGCCGGAGAGCGTGCGGAACTCCCGTTGTGTCTCCGGCGACCTGGACAGGGCCTGCTTTAGTTCGCCCTGCTGCCATTCGCGTCGGAGTTTGCCGATCCGATCGAGCATGCTCTTGCTGAAAAGTCCCAATACTCACGCCCCTTCTGATAGCCAATTTGGGGTGACGGAAACGGACCCCAGAATCTTAGGCTCGATCCGCCTCAAGATTCCCAGATCGCTTGTAGCGCTGGGCCTTTTCAATGTATGAATCACAGAGTCCAGCAATCGTCTTGGTGTGGCGCTCCGGGACAGGGCCTTTGATCCGCCCAGGCGCGCCTACGACCAGCGAAAGAGTGGGTACGGTCATGTTCTCGGGCACTTCCGAACCAGACGCAACGAGAGAGTCAGCGCCGATTTCCACACCGCTGCTGACCTTCGATCCGGAGCCCAATAGCACACGATCTCCGACCTTACTGGCGGAACACGATACCAGGTGCCCGATGACAACCCGGTCACCGATGACGATGTCGCCGTCGCTACGAACTACGGAGTTATCCTGGACGTTGGTGTGCTTGCCGATGGTTACCGAGCTGTTCTCAGCCGTGACACGAGCCCCCGGCCAAACGCTGGAACCCTCGCCGATCTCCACGTCACCGATGACGTGCGCGAACTCACTGATGAACGCGGTTGGATGTACCCTGGGGCTCTTGCCTGCAAAACTCTCGATCACAGCTACCCCCCGAACGATATTGCGCAGAGTCTACCATATTCATATACAGGCGACTGCTCGGAATTCACGTCTCGCTCGCTAATCACTCAGACCCCTGCGGCGTCTCAGCCTCTACGTATTCTGGTCCTGAAACGTACTTGCTCAGGTTTTGTGCGCGGTAGTTAGCTGCAGCATCATT
>CAUZNX010000022.1:0-9254 GCA_963580905.1 Dehalococcoidia bacterium
CCTCGTCCACCAGGCACCGGAGGTCTCGATGATCCATGAAACGGCTCCTCTCGACGCGATGTTGTTGGTGCATACAGCGATGGCCGGCAGCGCGGAGAGGGTCGAGCAAGAGGCCGACCGGCTGGAGGAGGGCTCCTCCCTACAGCCATTCAGAGCCGCATTCAACGAGTGGGCCACGGCGCTGATGTACCTATCCGAGAGGGAGGACGAGCTCTTTGGAGAGCACCACTTCCATGCCGCAGCGCCCGAGGACGATGCGCAGACGGCGATGCTCGCCGCCAACAGCGACGAGCATCGTGAGATGGACGAAAAGTTCCAGAAGGTCATGGACGTTCTCAACGTCGAGATAGGGCGGACCAGCGTCATACGACGGACGCGCCAACACCTGTTTGGAGTGGTGCTCGCACTACGGATCGCACAGCAGGACCACATCGAAAACGAACGGGCTTTCGTGCTGCCGGCACTCAAGCAGCGGCTAAACTCCAAGGAGCAGCTCGAATTGGTACGCGGACTCCTCGTCGATAGCATGGCGAGTGATTCGCACTGGGTCATGGACTGGATCGAGCAGCACCTCAACCCCGAAGAGCGTGTCACCATGGCCGGGTTCGAGGAGATGCTCGCCTCATAACACGTGTAGTGATAATGAGGTCGCAGAACCCTTTCTTCACGAATGCTTCACCATTCATGCCGATGTCATCATGGCTCATACACGAACCAGCCGATAGATTACCGTGATCAACCACGACCTTGGAGGTTCAGCGATGCTGCCGCAAATTACAAAACTCGATAACCCAATCGATGTCCAGCTCTTGATGCACAAGGCGTTCCACGCGCTAACGGAGCGCACGCGGGCGTTAGCCGCAAATGGACAGGACGGCGGGGATCTCGGTGAATTTGGCGAGTCATTCGGCTTCTGGGTAAAACAGCTTCTGTTTCACGCCACCGCCGAGGACCAATACATGACAGCTCCGCTTACGGACTTCCAGCCCGCGAGGGATAACGAGGATGAGCACGCGGATTTGGCCCGGCAAGGCGGCGAGATTGTCGAGTTCCTGGGAAAGGGAGATACCGCCGGGCTCACGAAGGATGTTCAGTCGGCCCTGGCGCTCGAAGAGAAGCAACATCAGGAGCTGGTTGAGCGTGTCCAGGAGGTCGAGGACGCACTCGCAGTAGCCATTGGTGAGCGGCAGGTGCTGGCTCGCACCAGGCGTCACCTCTACAGCAAGGTCACGGAGATGGCTAACGCAGAGCTCGACCACTTCGAGAACGAGGAAGCCTTCGTCATCCCCATCATTGGCGAGAAATTCAGCGAAGAGCAGCAGTTGAGCATGGTCAAAATGCTACTCTTCGATCCCAACGATGACAACCCGCGCTGGATCATCGACTGGGTGGCCTCCGAGCTCGACCCGGGAGAGAAAGAGCTACTGGCCGACATGGAGACCAGGTTCATGGTGGTGGAAGCTTAGGGCGTTCTCAGGGCTGCTGCTGAGATGCGAGGTGAGGGTCATTCTGGCGATACGGGCTAGTTTCCGTCCTCGTTGGCCTCTTGGAGCAGCCTCTCGACGGTCCGCCGTGTCACCGCACTGCTGAACCCCCGCCGGTTCAAGTACGCCCACAGCCTTCGTCGGGAGACGGTTGGGTCGAGCTTCGCGAGTCTGCGAGCAGCTTTCGCTCCGGCGGCGTAGGCGTTTTCCTCGTCGTCCATGTCCTCGACCGCCTCGCTCGCAACCGAAGCCTCGATGCCCCGGGTTTCGAGCTCTCGCTGTACCACCCACGAGCTTTTGGGATTGTTGGACTCCCTGCTCGTCCTCCACGCGGTTGCGAAACCGGCGTCATCCAGATAGCCTTGCTCGGTCAATCGCGCCACCACGCTATCCACCACGTCCGGCTCAAACTTACGCCCGAGCCTGGTGGCCATCTCTTTGCGTGTGCGCGGTCTATAGGCGAGAAGGCGCAGTGCTGCGGAGTGCGCACGGCGCTGCAGTTCGGTGGTGCTCATAGGCGAAATTTACCCTGGCCCAGCGTCATAGATCAGTAATTGCGGCGAGCCGTTGCGCTAAGCCTCTACAGACTCTTCCACCTTCTTGTCCGGCTCGGGGGGATTCAAGTCCTCTTCCATCTTCGCCCGAATCCTGGCTTCGAGCTGGTCCATCATCTCCGGGTTAGACTTCAGGAACACCTTGGAGTTTTCCCGGCCCTGCCCCAGCTTCGTCTCGCCCATCGAGTAGAAGGAGCCGCTCTTCTTCACAAACCCCATCTCTTCGCCCAGCTCAATCAGGTCACCGGTCCGGCTGATGCCCTCGTTGAACATGATCTCGAACTCTGCGACCTTGAACGGCGCCGCGACCTTGTTTTTGACGATACGGGCTCGGACGCGCGACCCAACGATGTCGGTCCCCTGCTTGAGAGACTCGAGCCTGCGCAGATCGATGCGTACCGAGCTGTAGAACTTCAGCGCCCGGCCGCCTGGTGTCACCTCGGGGCTACCCCAGACCACGCCGACCTTCTCCCGGATCTGGTTGATGAACACCACGGAGGTGTTGGAGCGGCTAATCGCTGCGGTCAGCTTGCGCAGCGCCTGGGACATCAGCCGGGCCTGGAGCCCGACGTGGGTGTCGCCCATGTCGCCCTCCAGCTCGGTTTTAGGCACCAGGGCGGCGACGCTGTCGATCACCACTATTTCCACGGCCCCGCTGCGTACCAGGTACTCGCAGATCTCGAGGGCCTGCTCAGCAGAGTCAGGCTGCGATATGAGCAGGGTCTCTGTATCGATGCCGCACTTTGCGGCGTATCCAGGGTCCATGGCATGCTCTGCGTCGATATAGGCCGCCTCGCCGCCTGAGCGCTGGGCCTCCGCCATGATGTGATATGCCAGGGTGCTCTTGCCCGACGACTCCGAGCCAAAGATCTCCACGACACGCCCCCTGGGAATGCCGCCAACCCCCAGCGCCATGTCGAGGGAGATCGATCCCGTCGAGATGGACTCGATCTCTGATGCCATGCCGAAATCGCCAAGCCGCATCACCGCGCCCTGGCCGAATTCGCGGTCGATCTGGCCCATCGCCAACTCTAGTGCCTTCGCCTTCTGTGTGCCCATCTGATTCCCTTCAGTATTTGCGATGTCGGATTGTTGATGAATGGGCGAAGTGTAGCACGGATGTTTCTAATTTACAATGACATCTGCGCGTTGGGTGCGTCCAACTCGCGTGCATGGTCCAAGCCCTTCCGGTTACAATTTAGCAGGGTCAACCGGACAGGCCTGTCCAGCCAACGAACCGTACCGAAAATCACCAGACCCGCAGAGGTAAACGTCCAAATGCCAACAGGCCCCTCCGTCAGCATAGCTGCCTCTCCCGAAGACACAAAGCCCCTCGCTGACGCCGTGCAACGGGCAGGCGGCTCACCGCTGGTTCTATCGCAAGACTCCATGCTCCCCGATGGGAACGCCCTCGTCGAGGGCCATGCACTTGTGCTCGCCGCAGATGGCGACCCTGGCCATGTCGCGCTGGCGAAGGCGGCACTTGAGATGGACATGCCTTTGCTGGCAATCGGCGATGGGATCCACACTCTCAATCTTGCCCTCGGAGGTGGGCCAGCGACCCCGGTCGAGGGTCACGGTCCAGAGGGCGAGACCTCCTCTTACCACCGCATCTACATCGCCCCAGGATCGAAGCTGGCCGCGGTGGTTGGCTCTGGCGGGTTCGTGAGGGTGAACAGCCGCCACGATTTGAGCGTACACCAGATCGGCAAGTCGCCTTATCTGCTGGCGTCCGCATACTCCCTGGAAGACGGCATAATCGAGGCCCTTGAGAGCCCCGATCACGGTTGGGTAATCGGCGTGCAGTTCAGGCCGGAGCGACGCCTGGAGATACCCCCCCACTTCGACCGACTATTCCAGAGCCTGGTCGAGCGCGGCGAGCGCAACGCCGCAGCCTGATAACCGTCCTATAGAACCCGGGCGGGTTCCTATTTTGAATCAGACTGCCCGCGTCAATCGCCGTCCTGAACCGTCTCCGTCGCGTACCCCTTCGTCAGGTCGATCAGCGTCAGCACAAATTTCCGGTCGCTCTCTGAGAGCTGGAACAGATCGACGGCCACACTTAGCGTAACGGTGCCGCCGCTCTCCAGGCTCACAACGGTCTGGTTCGCCCCCCCGGTGACGGGTGCGGCAGGCGTGGCGGCGACTGGTCTGGGGTCTGTCGATGTCGCCTGGGTTCGCCTGGCCTCGACCCGGTCCTGTGGGGCTGGGCTGGGCTGACGGAGGGGTCGGCCCTTAGACATCTTTCGAACTCCATTGGACATCGGTAGGTCCGCCTCTTTCGCGGCGCTAACGAAGAAAGAAATCGCCTTGCGGAGCGTGTGACCGTCCACTGGGTAGCCTCGGAACCAGCCGCGGACCATCGCTGGTGTGGCACGTGGTAGCTCGTCGAATGGCACTGTTGTGTACGAGTCGTGGAGAAGCTCGGCGAGCAGGATCCTCCACTCACCGGTATTCGCCTCCGCCATGCGCTCCATGCCTTGCTGTGGCTGCTCCCGATCGAGGAGGCCGAGGAAGCGGAGCGCAGCCACGAGCTGTGTGCCGGTGCTGCCACTAAACTTGGATTCCCAGAAAGATCTATCGAATCTAAGTGGCACGCCTTCATCACCAAGCCATTCTCGAAGTGTCCTGAAGCTGCTGAAGCTAACGTAGGGCGGCGGCATAGCCACGTCCGCTCTCTGATCCATTCGAACCCCCGTGCACGTGGTGGTTATGTGGCCCAGGGGCCTCACCTGTTGACGTCGCAGTCCGTGCCACAACGATTCTATCACTATGTATTGCGAAATGCCACAAACAAATGGCACGGCGACGGACAAAACTTGAAACAGGGTTGTGGCATCGATAAACTTGTACCGTGTTGGCAGCAATGCCAATACCCCCAACGGTACTCCGACACTCTGCTGAGAGGTGGTCGGAGTGCCCCCAACAGCGCCCCGGGAAGGGTCCCCCCCAAGGCCCTTCCCGGGGTGGTTAATAAAAACTGCTGAATTGTGCGTACCAGTCTTGGCCAAGTATCGGAAATCAACCAAATAGTGGTACAATATTACGACCTAAGACCGGTCCGTAGGACCGGTCTGTGACGTGATTCCGGAACCCGAACAAGACACCCTCAGGAGCACAGATGGTAACGAAGACGGAGTTTGGCTTCATACGCCCCAAGTTGCTCGAAGAGGAGATGCGCAGCTCGTATCTCGAGTATGCGATGAGTGTCATCGTCGCAAGGGCCCTGCCGGACGTCCGTGACGGGCTGAAGCCAGTCCAACGACGGATCCTCTACTCGATGCATGAGTTGGGGATGAGACCCAACTCGGCGTACAAGAAGAGCGCCCGCCTCGTCGGCGAGGTCATGGGTAAGTACCACCCCCACGGCGACAGCGCGATCTACGATGCAATGGTCCGAATGGCCCAGCCATTCTCCCTGCGAGCCCCGCTCGTGGACGGCCAAGGAAACTTCGGCAGCGTCGACAATGACCCACCCGCTGCCATGCGTTATACCGAGGCCCGGTTGAGCCGTGTTGCCGAAGAGGTCCTGGCGAATCTCGACCAGGAAACCGTCGACTTCATCGACAACTTTGACAGCAGTCTGCGCGAGCCCTCGGTCATGCCCTCCAGGCTCCCCAATATGCTGCTAAACGGTGCCTCCGGCATCGCCGTGGGTATGGCGACCAACATCCCACCGCAAAACCTCTCAGAACTCTGCGACGGTATCTACCTGCTCCTCAAAAATCCCGAGGCCACCGCCGAACAGCTGATGAAGCGGATCACGGGACCCGACTTCCCCACCGGCGGTACCATCATGGGCACCGACGGCATCCGCAGCGCATACGAGACCGGCAAGGGCCAAATCATCGTCCGTGCCGTGGCCGAGATCGAGGAGATGAAGCGGTCCAACAGGATGCAGATCGTGGTCACGGAACTGCCGTACCAGGTCAATAAAGCAGCCCTTATCGAGAAGATAGCCGCCCTGGTCAAGTCCAAACGACTGGAAGGGATCTCGGAGATCCGCGACGAGTCCGACCGGAAGGGCATGCGCATGGTCATGGAGTTGCGGTCCGGGGCACAGAGCCTCGTGATTCTCAACAACCTGTACAAGTTCACGGCGATGCAAAGCTCCTTCTCTGCCAATATGCTCGCCATCGTCGACGGGACGCCCAAGGTTGTCTCCCTCAGCACGGCGCTGCTGGAGTTCATCAAGTTCAGGCGCGAAGTCATCATCCGGCGTTCCCGCTTCGAGCTCAAGAAGGCCAAGGGCAGAGCCCACATTCTCGAGGGCCTGCGTATAGCACTATCCAACCTGGACGCCATCATCGCTCTCATCCGAGGCGCCGAAGATTCGGAAGCCGCCCGGAATAGCCTGATGCAGTGGTACAGCCTGGACGAGGCCCAGGCCAAGGCGATCCTGGACATGCAGCTACGTCGCATCGCCGCCCTTGAGCGCGAGCGCATCGAGAACGAGTACAACGAGCTACAAACGCTCATTCGTGAGCTTGAAGAGCTGCTGGCGAGTCCTGAGAAAATTGATGACGAAATCAAAAAAGAAACTCAGGCCCTGAAGAGGCAGCACGGCGAGGAACGACGCACTGTAATCGGACCACCCCTCCAGGAGTTCAGGCGCGAGGAGCTTGAGCCCCACGAGCAGGTCGTCGTCACCCTGAGCAAGGGCGGCTACATCAAGCGCATCCTGGCCGACACGTACCGCAACCAACACCGCGGAGGCAAGGGCGTCAGCAGCATGCGCACCCGCGACGACGACCCGGTGCGCCATATCATCGTGGGCGACTCCCACGACATGCTGCTTTTCTTTACAAATACAGGGCGCGTGCTTGCCCTCAAGTCCTTTGAACTCAGGGGCGACACGTCCAGGAACACCCGAGGCGTCCCTGTCGTGAACGTCATACCCCTCGCCGATCGAGAGCGTGTGAATGCCATCGTTGGCGTCCGCACCCTCCACAGGGAGGACCTGTTCCTGGTCATGGCCACCCGTCAGGGCGCGGTCAAGCGCGTCGCCTTGGAGGCCATTGCCAACATCCGTCGTGCCGGGCTCATCATCATGAACCTGAAACCCAAGGATGATCTCGTGACTGCCCGGCTCACTGGCGAAGCCGACGACGTCATGATGGTTACCGAGCAGGGCATGTCCATTCGGTTCCCGGTCTCCGCTGTCTCTCCCCGGCTCAGAGGCGCTGGAGGCGTCAGGGGAATGACACTGCGCGAGAAAGACCGGATCGTAGGCATGGACATCGCCGTCCCCGACAGCAAGCTTCTGGTCATCAGCAGGAAGGGCTTCGGCAAGCTCACCAACCTGAATCGGTACCGAATACAGGGCAGGGGCGGATCGGGCATCAAGACGCTTAACATCACGCGGAAGACAGGCAACGTAGCGGCCGCCCAGGTCATCGCAGATAGCGACGAGGTATACCTGGTGTCTGAAAAGGCTCAGGTGCTGCGTACCAGCCTGTCGGAAATTCGGAGCACCGGCCGGGCGACCCAGGGCGTCACGATATTCAGGATGGATGCGGGCGACAACGTCGCTTCGATCGCGTGCGTCGAGCACTTCGAAGATACGCAAGCCACCCTCGATATTGCGCCACCCGTCACCAACGGTACAACCAACGGCAACGCTCCTACCGAGGGTGCATAGCCTGGAACCAGGCACCTAACCAGCGTAGACGAGCGAACGGACAGACCTCGCAAGGTCTGTCCGTTTTGCGTATGATCGCCGGAAGCCGCACCGCTCACCGACCATGGTGCACCATACAAATGCGACACTATGCGACAAAATGAGACACTTTTCCCTACCCCCCGGCTGGGCGCGAACGTTAACCAATCCAAAAGCCCCCCACCGTCGTTCTACCCACTGAGGAGTGCCAATTTGACCCTTTCCATACGACGACTAATCGGATTTCTTGCTATCGCGATCTTGCCGGTGGCCATCGCCTGTGGAGGGTCTTCGGACTCGGCTGACACGCCCGCTGACGTCTCACAGCAGCCCACCGCCACGGCAGTGGCACCCGAGCCGACCTCCACGGCTGTTCCAACCGCCACGGCTATACCAGAGCCTTCGGCGACACCCACGGCCGAACCGGTCCGCAGCATACTGGACGAAGGTCCTCTAAAGGATCGGGTCGTTAGCTTCTCGGACGAAGCATGGAACTTCCTGGTTGATCTGAGCGAGAACCACAGCCCGCGTGAGACGGCGACCGACGAAGAGGCGGAAGCGGCAACCTTTATCCTGGATCGTTTTGTGGATATCGGCTATCAAGCAGGCCTACAGCTCTTCGACTTCCAACTCGTTGACGACGAAGTCGAGGCACTGACCTTGACGATGGATGCCCCCCCAGCGGTGCCGGGAATGCCACTATCGCGTTCTATTGAGGGGATTGTCACAGGGCCGCTGATCGACGTCGGCCTTGCACTGCCCGGGGATTTCTCTGTGGACAGCCTTGTCGGGAAAGTTGCCTTCATTCAACGCGGAGAGATCACATTCGAGGAGAAGGTGATCAGGGTCCAGGAGGCGGGCGCAATCGCCGCAATTATCTACAACAACCTTCCGGGCCCCTTCCGAGGTTCCATGATCACCGAGTCCACCATACCGGCGGTAACAGCGTCGCAGGAAACTGGCGCATTGCTGTCGGAACTGATGGCAGCCGGTGAGGTCGAAGTCACCGTCTCTGTGGTGATAGAGACCTTCAGCTCTCGAAACGTGATCGCCGAAAAGCCCGGTACCGACCCCGAAGCGGGAACCGTCGTCATCGGAGCCCACATCGACACGGTGGCCGGAGTTCAGGGCGCCAACGACAACGGCTCGGGCGTGGCCGTCTTGATGACCCTGGCCCGGGAAATATTCGAAAGCTCCTTCCCGTTCGACCTGCAGATCGTTGCATTCGGCTCTGAGGAGGCGGGACTGCGCGGGAGCCGATTCTACGTAGCCTCCCTATCCGGGGAGGAGCAGGACGATCTCGTCGCGATGCTCAATTTCGATGTGCCCGGCGGCGGTGACTTTGTCGAGCTTCAGGGCGATCCTGGAATGTCCCTCCGCGTCCGCAACTACGGTGATGTCAACGGGATTCGGGTAATTCGTGGCAACCTCGACACCGGCGGGAGCGACCATGAGTCCTTCGAGGCTCACGACGTGCCCGTCCTATTCTTCTTCGGAAACGACATTTCCCGCATGCACACGACTGACGATACGACAGACTTCGTCAACCGCGAACTG
>CAUZNX010000023.1:0-9245 GCA_963580905.1 Dehalococcoidia bacterium
ACGCGCCGATGGGCGTGATGACCGCGGTCGCCACACTTCTGGAGGCCATGACGCCTAGGCCGCCCGTGACCCCCGGGCAGCTCAAAATGCTGCGCGGCAACAGCACCACAGACCTGGCATCCGTCGAGACGCACTTCGGGTTCGCGCCACGGTCCCCGCGAGGTAACATCGACTACATCAAGCGTATTGGCCTGGCAGATGCTATGAAGATCAGCCTGGGTTTTATACCGCGCAACGTGCGAGACCACTGACCCGTGTCTGAAACGACGAACACCAGGTACGAGCAAGCGGTCGACCGGATCATGAGCCTCGCCGACTTCGAACGAGGTACCCACAGCCCCGGCCACAGCACTTTCCACCTCCAGCGCATGACGTTGCTACTTGACCGCCTCGGCAATCCGCACCTGTCCGTCCCGACCGTCCATGTCGCTGGTACAAAGGGTAAGGGAAGCACGGCAGCGATGATCACAGCGATCCTGACTGCGCAAGGGTACAAAACAGGACTGTATACGTCGCCGGCACTGCACAGCGTCGTGGAGCGGATCAGGGTCGGCCTCGAGCCCATCTCCAGGAACGACTTCGCCGCGCTTGTGGAGCGCATGTGGCCCGATGCCGAGTGGGTCGCGGAGAATGGCGACCATGGCGACGTCACCTTCTTCGAGTTCATCACGGCAATGGCATTCCTGCACTTCGCCCAAATAGGCGCTGACTTCCAGGTCATAGAGGTTGGCCTCGGTGGACGGCTAGATGCCACCAACGTGGTGAGCCCGGTCGTGAGCGTCATCACACCGATCATGCTCGATCACGTGGCGATCCTAGGCGACACGGTCGAGCTGATCGCGGCCGAAAAGGCCGGAATCATCAAACAAGGCGTGCCCATAGTGACTGCGCCCCAGGTATCAGCCGCTCTAGACGTCTTCATCCGGATTGCCGCTGAGCATAACGCACGCCTGGTCCGGGTCGGCGACGATGTCCAATGGCAGGAACGAGAATCGAACCTGGACGGCCAGTCATTTGATATCAGCGGGAGTCTCGATGTCTACAAGATTCAGACGAGTCTCATAGGTGGCTTTCAGCAGGAGAATGCGGCCACTGCGGTAGCCGCGGTGGAAACCCTGGCTGAAAGCGGTGTCGTCGTCTCGACGAGGGGCATCGTAGATGGCCTGGCAGCGGTGAAATGGCCAGGTAGATTGCACGTGCTGTCCCAACAAGGGACGATGGTTGTGGTCGACGGCGCCCACAACCCCGACTCGATGCATAGATTGGTGAGTGAGATAGAGCGGCACTTTGAGTTCGACCGGCTCTACCTGGTATTCGGCGCTACGGCCGGTCACAGTGAACAGGGGATGCTGACCGCGTTGGCAGGGCTTTCTCCTATCGTAATACCTGTACAATCTCGACACCCAAAGGCGGCTGCGGTAAACTCCATAGTCACGACAGCCAGAGAAATTGGCCTGCACGTCGAGCAAGGACCGAATGCAGTCGGCGGAGCCGTCCGCCGGGCCGTCGGTCAGGCAGGCGAGCGGGACTTGGTTCTGGCGACAGGATCGCTCTCGGTCGCGGCCGAGGTTATCGAGGAGATCGAAGGGGTCGCCTTCGAAACATATCGGACCATCAATATGCCGCAGTCCGGGGCGGTCTAGTTACAGCTCCACAGAACTAAAATCGCGAGGCGAACCATTGACGAACAAAGAAACCCGAGTAGTTGTCACCGGGATGGGCGCAATTACTCCCCTTGGCAATTCAGTCGACGACTACTGGTCTTCGCTAGTGCGCGGGGAGTCGGGCATCGGACCCATCACCCTGGCCGACACCTCTGACTTTCCGAGCAAAATCGCCGGGGAGGCGTCGGATTTCGACCCCGGCGATTTCATGGATACGAAGGAACACAAGCGGATGGCCCGATTCTCGCAACTTGCGGTCGCCGCAGCGGGGCTGGCTATCAAGGACGCCGAGCTCGATCTGGATAACGGGAATCGAGATCGAATCGGCGTCGTGATGGGCAATGGCGTCGGCGGATTCCCGACTATGGAAGATAATTCGCGCACCCTCATTGGCCGGGGCGGCATGAAAATGAGCCCCTACTTCATTCCAATGATCCTGCCCAACATGGCCGCGGCCAACGTCAGCCGCCTATACGGCCTCACCGGCTACACATCCACCATCGTCACAGCATGCGCCGCTGGGACCCAGGGTATTGGCGAGGCAGCGGAGATTGTCCGACGGGGCTCCGCAGATGTCGTGCTCGGAGGTGGTTGCGAAGCGGGAATCTGTGAGCTTGGCCTCGGCGGCTTCAATATCATCAGGGCGCTGTCCAGGTACGAAGGCGATCCAAAAGACGCCAGTCGGCCCTTCGACGCGACTCGCGACGGCATGGTGCCAGCGGAAGGAGCGGCGCTGCTGGTCATCGAGAGCATGGAACATGCCATCAACCGCGGTGCCACCATACTGGCCGAGATTCTGGGCCACGGCGTCTCGTCCGATGCGTACCACGCGGTACAGCCGGACCGGGACGGCAGCGGTGCGGCCAGAGCAATTCGATGGGCGCTCGAGGACGCCGGAATAACCTGCGACGAGGTCGACTATATCAACGCCCATGGCACTGCCACTCCCATGAATGACCTGGCCGAGACCCTCGGGATCAAGGCGGCATTCGGGGAGCAAGCCTACAAGGTGCCGATCAGCGCAACGAAGTCCATGACCGGCCACGCACTCGGCGGCGCCGGGGCGGTAGAGGCAGTGGCGTCGATCAAGACCATCCTCGAGAACGAGATTCACCCCACGATCAATCTCCACAATCCTGACCCCCAATGCGACCTCGACTACGTGCCCAACGTGTCGCGAAAGCAGCAGGTCGACACAGTAATGTCCAACAGCTTCGGGTTCGGCGGCCAGAACGCCTGTCTGATCCTCCGCCGATTTGCGGAGTAGCCGCCTGTTTTTGGGGTGTGCAGAGGGGCGAGGCCCCTTTGCCGGGTGTATGAGGGTGTCCCTCACAATTATTATTTGATTTTTCTTTTCTCCCGTGGATGGGGCGAGGACCTTGGTCTTTCGTCGTCTCAGTACGCCACACGGCGCAGATTAAGCAACCATGCCCGACACCCCGAACCTGCTATTCATACTGACCGACCAGCAGCGATACGATTCGTTGCGCTGCTACGGCAACGACTGGATTCAGGCCCCGGCCTTGAACCGCCTCGCCGAGCAGTCCTTCGTGTTCGAGAACGCCTACGTTAGCCAACCGGTCTGCACTCCCGCTCGGTCCACCATCATGACCGGGCTCTACCCCCATACATCGGGGCAGGTCAGGAACGGCATCCCCCTCAGGCCCGACACAAAGACCATCGCCGAGATGGTGTCGGACGATTACCGGCGCGGACACTTCGGGAAGTGGCATCTGGACAACGATCTCTTGCCGCAGCACGGTTTCGAGCAGTGGGTCAGCATAGAGGACCTCCACCTGTTGCCGACCGAGAGACCGGACCGGTTCTCCGACTACCACCACTACCTGATCGAACATGGATACGAGCCCCAGACCGATGCGTTCGGGCCCAAGGTGTTCTCGGAGGACGAAAAGAACCGCATCCCAATCCCTCACCACCAGTCCACCTTTCTCGGCGACCCAGCGGCGCGCTTCATCCAGGACGCGGGCGACAACCCCTTCATGCTGTATGTAGATTTCGTCGAGCCTCATCCGCCCTACATCGGCCCCCTTGACGGGCTCTACGACCCCGAAAGCCTGCCCACAGGCCCTGCCTTCTTGAAGCGTCCAGACGGGACGTCTCAGTTCAATACGGCGCGGGCGGACTACTACCTATCGGACGAGCGGTCGGACCCGGCGGGGATTAACGTCGTTGGCGGTCATGATTTGTCATCCGAGGCGGGGTGGCGTCGCCTGAGGGCCCAGTACTTTGCCAATATCACCCTCCTGGATCGGGCTGTGGGCAAGATATTGGCGGCCCTCGACGATAGCGGCCAGGCGGAGAATACGGTCGTCGTGTTCACCAGCGAGCACGGCGAGATGGGCGGCGACCACGCAATGCTTGAGAAGCGCTCCTTCTACGAGGAGGCTTCGAGGGTGCCCCTGCTGATCAGGGCCCCGTTCGTAGACGGGCAGCCCCGCACCATCGGCGGCAGTATCGGTCAGGTAGACCTGGTGCCCACCCTGCTGGAGCTGCTAAAGCAGCCGGTGCCCAAAGACCTTCAGGGTCGAAGTCGCGCCAAGGTCTTGGAGGGCAACGACACACTCAAGGACAACGACGTGTTCGTGCAGTGGAATGGCGCAGGGGACCGTGACCTGGGCAACGAAGTTATCAATCGCCTCTCCGCAATGCCCCGAAGGTCGGTGATCACTGCCGACCGCTGGAAGCTAAACCTCTGCGCCACTGACCAGGGGGAGCTATTCGACCTCAACACCGACCCTCACGAGACCACTAACCTGTTTGATGCCCCCGAGCACCGCGACCGAATCCGCAACATGGCGGCCCGTATCCGCCAGTGGCAGATCGAAACAGGCGACGACGCACCTCTGCCGCCAGTGTAACGAGGAAGCTGCATGGACCAGGGCATAACCCGCCCGCCCCCCTAAGCGTGCGCAGCACCACTGAAGCGGAGTGGGCTTAGCGGTGCGATGTCGATCTCGGTGGGCTCTCCGAGTACTATCTGCGACACCAGCTTTCCGGTAGCCGGTCCCTGGGTCATGCCCGTCATTGAGTGGCCGGTTGCGACGACCAAATTCGACGGATTGCCCACCCGGCCGATCATCGGAAGTCCGTCGGGGGATAGGGGCCTCATCCCGACCCACACGTTCTCCTCTCGCGGAGCCATGTCGTAGGTCAGGTACTCGGCCATGGCCTCCCTGATCGCATCAACCCTCCGACGCCGAACGTTCAGGTTGATCCCGGACAGTTCGAGAGTACCGGCGAGGCGCAGCTGCTCCCCGAAGGGCGTGGCTCCGATCCTGGCCTCGGCCAGCAGTAACGGTTGTTTGAGAGGCTCTCCCGGAGAGTCGAAGGTAATACTGTAGCCCTTCGCCGGCTGGACCGGCAGTCGCAGCCCTAGCTCCTTCACGACCTTTGGTGACCAGGCCCCTGCCGCTAGCACAACCGTGTCCGCGGTGTACTCCTCGTCCGACGTCCTGATCGACGTGATTCGACCGGAGGAGATGCCGAAACCGAGCACCTTGGTATTGGTCCGGATTTCACACCCGCTCTCATACAGCCTCAGCGCGAGTTCCCTGACGAAAGCCCCTGGACGCACGTTTGCGTCCCCTTCGAAAAACACGCCGCCGGTGGTATCGTCCCGTGCGTTCGGCTCCATCCGCACGACCTCAGCGCCGTTGAGGATCCGGCTCGAAATGCCAAACTCTGAGAGCAGTCGTGCCTGCTCCAGCGCGTCTTCCCACCCACGGGAAGTCCTGTAGATGCCAAGCAGGCCAGCCTTGGTGAAGCCGCAGTCCAGCTCCTCGCGGGCTACCAGGTCCTCGTACAAAGCGAGGCTCGCCCGACTAAGCGCTAGCGCTACCGGCACGGTCCGTTGCACCGCTCGGCTGTTCGCCGCACCTCGGAAGTGGAGCAGCCATCGGAAGAGATCGAAGTCGATGCGCGGCTTGATGTAGAAGGGGCTCTTGGGGTTGAACATCCACCGGAGCCCTCGCAGGATGGCCCCGGGCTCGGCTAGTGGAACGCTGTGGCTAGGGACGATCCATCCCGCGTTGCCGTGGGAACTGCCAGAGCCTATCTCGCCCTGCTCTAGAAGGGTGACTCGTCGCCCAGCCCGCTGCAGGTAGTAGGCCGCGCATACGCCGATCACCCCGCCCCCGATAACGACCACGTCGCGCTTTTGCGTCATGGCATCCTCACTCCGACCCCGCATGGGGGCCCAAAAATCAGGTACTGGGTCCTTGGGGCTGGGTTCCGGTACCAACTTTGCGGCAACGTGTTAGCCCTCGACACCGAGCACGCCGGCAAGGTTCCCGAAGAAAATGTCCTCGATCTGGCTGTCGGAGAGCTGCGTGTGCGTCGCTGCCTGCTTCAGCGCCCTTAGCGACTCCAGGCCGTTGAACACGAATGGGCTCTGCTCGGCATATCGGGGCGGCGGCACATTATCGGGCTCGATCCACACCCAGCTATACCCGACGGATACGTACTTGCCACGGGCGTGGCTCACCGCCCAGTCACTGCCCCACAGTAGCCGGTCGTGGCCCAGCACCCGGATGATGGTCTCAAATGCACCTGACTCTGCCACCGCAGACGTGTCGCAATACAGGTTCTGCAAACCCTTGAGCGACTCCATGCCCTGGTCGGCAAACGCCGGATTGAAGCTGCGAGCGGCGTGGGCCAGTATCAGATTCATGTTGGGGTACTTCTCGCAAAAGTACTTGATCCAATGCTGATTGCTGGCTACGGAGACGCTCCGCTCCTTGACCATGTGCAGCGTGATCGTCAGACCCTCGTCGTGGGCTACGCGCACGTGCTCCTCAGGCAGGAACTCCGGTATCTCCGAGTCGTAGGTAGGCACCCTCGGGCTTTCGGTGTGGTAGCACTTGAACCCGGAAGGCCTGAGGCGTTTGACCTCCTGGCGCACGTAGTCCGGGTCCATATTTGGCGATATCCACATAGCGGGCCTGGAAAGCGGATCTGTGTGGGCCTCCCGTGATACCCACTCGTTCTGGAGCTCGGCGTCCTCTATCGACCCCCGGATGGACAGGGGCAGGAACAGCGCAGACTGTTGGCGTCCGGGAAGCAGGTCGTCGAGGCGGCTGCGCCAGATGTCCATGGTGACGTCCGCGTCGAACTCCTTGAACCCGGGGGGAATGCCGTCCTCGTTGGTCGTTTGTGTCCACATGTGGGAGTGGGCGTCGAGGATCTTGTCTGGGACGAAGCTGTCTAGCTCAGTCGCGAAGATCTCCTGCTCAATCTCATTGGCACGTGTCTCGTCGGTCATGTTTTCCTCTTTCGCGAACTACGCTGGCCTGGGGCCATTTCGCCCACCTGGATAGTGTTCCTGGAGCTGTTATTTGGTTTCTCGACTATAAGCTGCGCGGGTCAATCGCTTTACCCGATTGCAGGCTCTCTTCAATCGCTGCGCAGAGCTGAATGCTGCCTAGCATCTCCTCGTCTGCGATGCCCGGCCTCTCACCTTGCAGCACCCCCAGTATCTGGCGCATCCCGAGTTCGTAGTGGTCGGCACGGGGCTTGTCTTCCGAGTCTCGCACCACCTGGGTCTTCGCGGAATCCGCGCGGGCACGGGACTCGGCGTCGGCCGCGTAGTTTCGGGCCGTACCCGGCACCTCGACGATGCCCTCTTGCCCGACCGCCATCATGTAGAACAGGTAGACGCCGTCGCCGATTAGCGCGATGGAGACCAGCGTGCCGTCTGCATAGGTGCAGGTGACGTTGATGTTTGATTTATCGGCGCCCGGAGGGCTCTCTATGGCGCGGACCGAGGTGACGTCGTGGCCATGGAAGTGCTGCATTAGCTCGACAGAGTGAATGGCGTAGAACAGGATCCCTCCGTGGGGACTGTTCCGGGCCGCGGGTCCCATGTAGGAGGCGTATCGAATTTTGCCGGCAGTATTGATTCCCTCGCCGAAGGCGATGGCGTCGCTGCCGTATCTCAGTGTGGAGAAAGAAGTCATGGGGATGCCGGCTTTTCGGGATAGTGAGATCAGCTCTCTCGCCTGATCGGGTGTCTGGGCCAGCGGCTTGTCGACGAAGAGCGGCTTGCCCGCCGCAATGGCGTGCTTCGCGTACCCCAGGTGCAGGCCTGCGTCTCGTGAGATCACGAACACCATGTCGCACTCGGCTATGACCTGTTCCGGGCTGTCTGCAACTATGGGTATCTGCCCGGCGGCCGCGCCCTCCCGGGTCCTTTCGGGATCCGGGCCCCAGATGGCCGACACCCGTGCGCCGCTGTCGGCCCAGTGGGACGGATGGTCGACGACATTTAAAATCTCGGAAAATCGTTCGACGTGGCTGTTGTCCGAACCTAGCAGGCCTATCTTCTGTGTCATATCAGTTAGAATCTCCATTCGCCGCCGATACTATATCGGATTGAGGTGTGAGAGGCTAGAGAACTGGGGGGCTTCGCCCCCAGATGCATGCTAGATGGACAGGCCGCCTCAAAACTACGCATCTTGCCGCGCTACTATGCAGGTGGTACATTCGGTTTTGCTGTTTCTAGGCTGCCGGTAGATGAGGAGGACACTATGGAAAAGGGTCGAGCTGCGGTGTTCGTTGGGCCTCGCCACTTCGAGATGATAGAGCTCCCTCCTGTCCCGGTTGGGCCTGGAGGGATCAGGGTCAGGATACTGGCCGGAGGGATATGCGGCTCCGACCTGCACTTCTGGCGCGGCGAGATCGAGCCGATACTCACGGGCAAGCAGGGTCCGGTCATTCTCGGCCACGAGATGGCCGGGGTGATCGACACGCTGGGCCCGGACATCTCCACGGACTCGATGGGGCGGCCGCTCAAGGAGGGAGACCGGGTGGTCTTCACTTACTTTTTTCCTTGCCGACGCTGCTACAACTGCCTTCGAGGCGAGCTGAACCACTGCCCGACGCGGTTCCGG
This sequence comes from Dehalococcoidia bacterium, assembly GCA_963580905.1. GTDB lineage: Bacteria > Chloroflexota > Dehalococcoidia > Lucifugimonadales > CAJWER01 > CAJWER01. The sequence goes on from CAUZNX010000023.1 coordinate 8,573, forward strand.
TTCAGGGCGTCCGTCGAGGAGTTCCCCTACTGCAACGGCGGTTTCGCCGAGTACTACTACCTGTTTCCCGGCCACTTTGTTTTCAAGGTGCCCGATGAGCTGTCGAACGAGGCCGCTGCGGCGGTCAATTGCGCTGCAGCCCAGGTGGTTTACGGGCTGCGACAGGCGAACATGCAGATGGGTGACCACGTAGTGATCCAGGGCGCCGGAGGCCTTGGCATCAACGCGGCGGCGGCGGCGAAGGAGATGGGGGCTGCCTCCGTCATCGCCATCGACGGGGTCCCGAGTCGGCTGGAGCTGGCCAGGCTGTGCGGTGCTGACCAGACCATCGACATCAACGAGTACGACACCTCGGAGGCTCGCATCGAGCGAGTGAAGGAGCTGACCGAGGGTCGTGGCGCAGACGTGGTCATGGAGGTCGTCGGCTACCCGCAGGTGGTGCCGGAGGGCATCGCTATGACCCGTAAGGGTGGCGCGTTCGTCGAGATCGGCAACATCTGGCCAGGCAGCAACGTGACCCTGGATGTGTCCAAGGTATTGTGGGGCCAGGTGCGGATCATCCCTGCGACCCACTACGACCCGTACATCTTGCCGGTGACCGTCGACATGCTGGTCCGTACAAGAGACAAGTATCCGCTGACCCGTGTTATGTCCCATTCCTTTCCGTTGGAGC
>CAUZNX010000024.1:0-9117 GCA_963580905.1 Dehalococcoidia bacterium
CGAGGTGTGCAGAGGGGAACAGCCCCTATGCCGGGAGCCTGAGGGTGTCCCTCAGAATATATCTCTTTTTCTTTTTTCTTCTTATCAGCGCAGCCAACAGGGCACTGACCGAGAGCCGCCGATGACTCCGCGCTCTAACAAAGGAGCCGAATAATGAAAATCGAGTCCGTAGAAGGCCTCCACATAGGAACATCCTACGTAGTCCGGATCCGAACGGACACCGGCCTGACAGGCATCGGCCAGACCGCGTGTTGGGGCTATACCGAAGCGGTCGCCGCCATCGTCGACAAGTTCAGCGGCTACCTGATCGGCGAGGACCCGATGCGCATCGAGTATCTCTGGCAGTACATGTACCGCATGGGCCCCTTCCGAGGCTCAGCCCTGTCAGGTGCGGTCAGCGCGATCGACATCGCCCTCTGGGACATCAAGGGCAAACACTTCCAGACCCCTATCTGGGAACTGCTGGGGGGGCGCTATCGAGACCGGATTAGGCTCCACCTTCTTATGGGAGGCGGCGATTCACCCGATCAGACCCTGCAAATTGCCCGCGCGGCAGCCGAAGAGGGATTCACGGCCGTCAAGCTCGACCCCCTGCCTTCTGGCTATCAGGACATGACCCAGTCCAGGCTCATCGCCGCGGCCCGTGACAACGTAGCCGCAACCAGGGAAGGGGCAGGACAGGACGTCGACGTCATCGTCGAGCTCCATCGCAAGCTCACACCCATGGTAGCCATCGCACTCACCGAATCCCTGGCTGAGTTTCAGCCGCTATTCGTCGAGGATCCTATCCAGATCGATAGCATCATGTCCCAGGGCGAGATCGCCCAGAGGGTCACCGTTCCAATCGCAAACGGCGAGCGCATGCATTCCATATGGGAATTCCGTGAACTGCTAGCCCACGGAGGCCCGCAGTACGTGCGGCCCGACGTCGGATTGGCGGGAGGCCTATCCCATTGCAAGAAGATTGCCGCAGTAGCCGAGTCATATCACTGCGCAGTCGTGACTCACAACTTCCTAGGTCCGATACTGACCGCGGCCTCCGTTCATCTCGACACCTGCATCCCCAACTTCGTCACCCAGGAGTACTCCAAGAGCGACGAGGCCCCCGAAAATGACGTGTTCCAGACTGTGCTGAAACGTTCAGGTGGCTATCTCCCCGTACCGGAGGCACCCGGCCTGGGGGTCGAGCTCGACGAGACCCTCCTCAAGACGGCAAAACACGAGTCCCGCGACCTGACCCAGGTCCCGAATATCAGAACCGACGGCTCAATCGCCGAGGCAGGCTAGGGCTGAATTTGTTGAACGACCCCGCGCTTTGCACAGAGAGGTGAACATGGATTACATAAACTTCGGCACAGCAGGGGTGAAGGTCTCCCCAATTGCCCTGGGAATGGGCCTGAGAGGCCAGGGCTCCGCGAAGGAGGCCGAAAGTCTCGTCAACCACGCCATCGATTCCGGCGTCAATCTCATCGATTGCGCCAATATTTACGGACTCGGCGACGACCGCAGGGTAAGGGGCACATCCGAGGAAGTACTGGGACGCGTCCTCAAGGACCGCCGGGCCGAAGTGGTCGTCACCACCAAGGTCAATAGCCCCGTGGCCGAGGGACCCAACGACAGTGGCGCATCAAGATATGCCGTCATGCGCGAGATGGACAGGTCTCTCAAGCGCCTCCAAACCGACCATGTGGATGTCTACCTGCTCCACGCCTTCCCAGAATCGAGCCCCCTCGAAGAGACCCTCAGGGCACTGGACGACCTGGTTACGCAGGGCAAGACGAGGTACATCGGGGTCTGTAATTTCGACGCCTGGCAAGTGATGAAGGCACTCTGGACCCAGGATTGTCTCGGCGCCGACCCCCTGATCTGTGTCCAGAACCAGTACAGCCTATTGAACCGTGGGCTTGAGTCCGAGATGTTCGGCGTCGCAGCAGACCAGGGACTTGGCATCATGGCATACAGCCCCCTGGCCATCGGCCTACTCAGCGGAGCCTACTCTGTGGACGAGCCACTACCGCCTCACTCGCCGTGGAAATCTGCGAGGCGAGACGGAGGCCTAGCTTCGGCCCTCACGCCACAAACAGTCGATGTAATCGAGTTGGTTCGGCGGATAGCGTCCGAAAAAGGCAAAACCATGTCCCAGGTTGCCATCAACTGGCTGCTGTCACGCCCCGAAATCACCATCGCCATCTCAGGCAGCGACACCATAGAGCAGCTTGACGACAACCTTGGCGCATTGGGATGGCAGCTCAGCGAGGACGAAATCAATACACTCGATGCGGTCTCAGCAGGCGTAGGTCAAGTCGAGGGTCTATAGCAGGTTCCGGAAGTGGTGCGTCTCCGGTATGACGTAGCGGTGGGCAACCGTACACCTTCTGAGCTAGCCGGTCGCCTCCACAATCCATAGTACGACCGCCGCCACCGCGAACAGCACACCCCACGTTGCCAGACCGCGCCATCCGACCCATGTGTTGCCGCTACGACTTATCCGGTGCCCATCCATCGCCACGCGGTCACCCATACAGAGCCTGCAGCAGCAGCCCTCCATGTCCATGAGCAATCCAGTGGTCACCATCTCCGACACGTAGTCGCCCGAACGCCCCCAACCGCCGACACGATTATTGCCCATGAGCGAAACTCCCCTCCGCCAGCGACGTCGGTCCTAGCTCGTTCCGCTCAGAATGCCTGCCAACTCCTCCATCTCACTTGCGCCAAGCTCCCAGTCCGCCGCCTTCGCGTTAGCATCAACCTGTTCGGGCCGCGTGGCACCCGCAATGACACTGCTCACCGACCGATTGGCGAGTAGCCACGCGATAGCTAGCTCCACCATCGAGTGCCCGCGCTCAGAGGCAAACGCCTCGAGAGCCTCTAGTACGTCGAAATTCGCCTCTGTTAGGTACGTGTCTGCCATCGTGGAGTTACCTGCAAGGCGGGTACCTTCCGGCGGCGTCTCGCCTCTTCGATACTTGCCAGTGAGAAACCCGCTCGCAAGAGGGAAGTAGGGCAGTATGCCGATCCCGTAGTCCGTGCAGCACGGCACTAGTTCCTCTTCTACCTCACGCTTTAGCATGCTATAAGAAGGCTGCACACTTACGAAATGCTCCAGCCCCAGCGCTGACGACCGCTCCATCGCCTGTGCAACCTGCCACGCCTTGAAATTCGAGCAGCCGACGTACCGCACCTTCCCCTGCCGAACCAGGTCGTCCAAAGTGCGAAGCGTCTCCTCGATCGGCGTGTGCGGGTCCTGAAAGTGTATCTGGTACAGGTCTATATAGTCGGTCTGCAGGCGCTTCAGGCTCATCTCCACCTGATCCATAATGTGCTTGCGAGAAGCTCCACGACTGTTGGGGCTATCACCACGCGGAGAGGCGACTTTGGTCGCCAGCACCACCTGGTCGCGGATCCCCTTCACGGACTTGCCGATGAACTCTTCAGATTTTGAGTCGCCGTAGCTGTTGGACGTGTCCAGGAGGTTTATCCCCTGGTCGACCGAACGCTTGATCACCGCGTCCGTAGCATTCAGATCCAGCCGTCCGCCAAAATTATTGGTCCCCAGGCCAACGGCTGAGACCTGCAGTCCGGAACTGCCGAGATTGCGATACTCCATGGTTTCTCCTCCTTGCCTACGCAATACACTTATACCATACGCAGTCGTGGTGACTTTTCTCCGGTGCCCCTTCAGTAGTATCCTATGGGTTCAGGCTCCGATAGCTGGGCTGCGATTAGACGCGTCCAGACTGCCGCTGCGAGGGTGAACTCGTTGTCTTTTTTCTTCATGCAACTTGCCGACCCCCAGTTCGGAATGTATGCCGAGCTAAGCCGTATGGACGACGCGGAGAGAGTCAGGGTTGAGGGCATGGGAATGAATCTCCCATTCGCGCCTGAAACCTTTGGCCTCGACTATGAAACCGATCACTATAGCAAGGCAATCGCCGCGGCCAACAGGCTCCGCCCGGATTTCGTAGTCACGTGCGGAGACATGTGCAACGACATGATCGATCCCGCCGACGAGCTTGCCGAGCTCAGGCGCATCACAGCAACACTCGATCCGGACATCCCCATGTACTGGGTCGCGGGCAACCACGACGTCACCAACGAGCCTACCCACGAGTCAATCGAGAACTACCGTGAGCGATTCGGTCCCGACTTCTATTCGTTCGACCGCAGCGGCTCCCACTTCGTCGTGCTGAACAGCACAGTCTGGCAGCAGCCTGTGAACGTCCCTGATGAACTGGACAAGCAGATCGAGTTCCTGAAATCAGACCTACGCAGCGCCCGTGAAGCGGGTGCCGACAACATCGTGCTCTTCACACACCATCCACCGTTCCTGACCTACGTGGACGAAGGTGACAGCTGGCTGGTACTGCCTCAGGAGCGACGGCGGATACTGGTAGACCTGCTAACGGAATACGACGTTTCGACGGTGTTCTCCGGGCACTGGCACCGCAACCACACCGCATTTTTTGGAGGCCTACAGATCGTGGTAACGGGCGCTACGGGCCTGCCCCTTGGGCCCGACCCCTCCGGACTCAGGCTGGTAACGGTCCGCCCCGAAGGCGTCTCCCACAGATTTTACTCGTTCGACCAAATGCCAACGGAGTTCAGTCCAGGTCTGGAAACCTAGCCGTGGACTCGGAGGCCCGCCGAAGCCAGTTGTACAGCGTCCTCGGAGACCTACCTGACCGCCACCGCGAAATCTCAGTCCGCAAGGTCGACGAGGAGGAGCGAGAGCACTACGTCCTGGAAAAGCTGGTGCTCGACCTCAATGGCATAGAGAGCGTGCCCGCCTACTTCACCAGGCCCATAGCCAGTGAGGGGAGGTTCCCCACCGTCCTCTACAACCACGCCCATGGGCGCGATTATGTTCTTGGCAAGGACGAATTGATCGAGGGCCGCGACGCCCTGCAGCAGCCACCGTACGCGGAGGTACTAGCACGCGAGGGTTACGCCGCGCTCTGCATCGACACCTGGGCCTTTGGGGAGAGGCGAGGTCGTTCCGAGGGCACGCTGTTCAAATCCATGTTGTGGCGCGGCCAGGTGATGTGGGGGATGATGGTCTACGACTCCTTGAGGGCCGTCGACTACCTAGGGTCCAGGCCTGACGTCGATTCCGGCAGGATCGGTACCCTGGGTATCTCCATGGGCAGTACGATGGCCTGGTGGGTCGCCGCCCTCGACACCCGAATTCGTGTTTGCATCGACATCTGCTGCCTCACCGACTTCGATGCCCTTATGGACACCAACGACCTCGATAGCCACGGCTTCTACTACTTCGTTCCTGGCCTACTCAAGCACTTCACGACGTCCCAGATCAACGCCCTGATTGTGCCCCGTCCCCATCTTGGACTCGCCGGTAATTACGACAAGCTGACGCCGATAGCAGGCCTGGATCGAATCGACGCGGAACTCACCGAGGCCTATGCGTCAGCGGGTGCATCGGACGCTTGGAACCTCTTGCGATACGAGACAGGCCACTTCGAGACTGCCGACATGCGATCGGAGATTCTCACGTACCTCCAGAAGTGGCTCTAACTCACCAGCGGGAATAAGTCACATTGAGCATAACCAAGCAGGAATTGGCACAGGCATTCCAGTTCGAAGGGCTCACCCGTTCGAACGCCTACGATCCAGATTGGGTCATAGCGAACATGATGGGTCCCAACGTCATGTGGCTCACTGAGTCCCTAAGCCAGGTCATGAGCCTGAAGCCAGGCATGCGAGTGTTGGACATGGGGTGCGGGAAGGCTGTCAGTTCAATATTTCTGGCAAAGGAATTCGGGTTGCAGGTCTGGGCTGCCGATCTTTGGATCGACCCCAACGACAACCTGGAGCGGATTCGCGCGTTCGGCCTTGACGATCAGGTGTTTCCGATCCGCGTTGAGGCACACGACATTCCGTTCGCGAGCGACTTCTTCGACGCCATCGTCAGTATGGACTCGTATCACTACTTCGGAGCGGACGATCTGTATCTGCGGGACCGATTCTCTCACCTTGTGAAGCCCGGTGGACAGATAGGTATCATAGTGCCCGGCCTGGCCCAGGAGGTCCCGCCTGCCTCAATTCCAGAGCACATGCAGCCCTACTGGCACTCAAGTTTCTGGAGTTTCCATAGCCCCGAGTGGTGGCGCAGGAATTGGGAAAGAAGCGAGACCGTCGAGGTCGAGCGGGCCGATATGGTCCCGAATGGCTGGAAGCTCTGGCTGACGTCAGAGGAGGTGTCGGCCAAGTGGCGCGAGGAAAAGCGGGAAAAGGTTGTAGACGAAGCCGCACTGCTGCGAGAGGACAAGGGGCACTATCTTGGCTTCACTCGCATGGTTGCCCGAAGAAATCCGAGCATTTGACGAACGAGCCGCCGTCGGCCCCGCCCACATCTCAGCCTCTCCGATAGGGACTCACCAGGGTGAGCCTCACTCCAAGACGCGGACGACCACCGCATAGCGCCGTAATGAGCATGTTGGCCCCAACTCCCTAAAAGACACTACCTCGGCGCTGCGCCACTTTGCCTCGGCTGTCAGAACCGAGCCGGGAGAGGGGACAGCCGCTTCCTCTCCGCGAGAGATCTGTCCCAATGGTTCGCCGGCTTCTGATTTAACAAACCACGATGCGGCTATCTCTTTACTGCCGCCCTCAACACCGGTTGTGTCTGTCACTACGCGCCCTCCCCGTGGCTGCGTTCCATCTTCTCCACGTTTGGTTGTATCAGGCCATAACCCCCGGCCTTTCGGCGATAGACCACACAATGGCGCTCGGTCTCGGCGTTCAAGAAGAAGTAGAAGTCGTGTCCCACTAGATTCATCTGCTCCACAGCGTCCTCTACGAACAGTGGCTTGGTTTCGTGGATCTTCATACGCACGATGCTGTCGGCCTCTTCTGGCTCGACCGACGACTCTGTCGCTCCATCATCACCTGCCGCCGCCTGCGCTTCGAGGGCGTCCTTATGCCTGGCTGAATCCCTCCTCCTCGAAGCATGCTTGCGCCCCTTCCAGTCTCTGATCCGGCGCGACAAGATGTCGTGGACCCGATCAATGGCCGCTGTGGTATTTATCCCGCTGTCCTCGGCTCTGAGCAGTGTGCCCTTGGCGGCAAGCGTTGCCTGTACGACAACGGCACTATCTTCTGGGGCGTTTCGGTCGAACCGTATCTCCACCGAAGCCGTAGTCAGATTTGGCAGTGATCGGGCTACCCTGTCGAGCCGTTTTAGAGCGTACTCTTTTGCTTGAGGCGTGCTGCCGAAGTTCCTGAAGGTCACCTCTATCTCGATCGCGTTTGGCTCGTTGGTCGGGGCATCTTGCATGCTATTGGCCTCACTTTCTTCGTAGGTAAACCGCTATCAGCAGACTGGATCGATTGTCATCGAATAGTGCTGAGGGGGCATTCCCTCCCGCTTGTCTATCTGATGCAACAATGTCTTCCATGGGATGATCTTCTGTCGACCCTATCGTCTCATATTCGATGTCATCCCGGTATGAACTTGGCGATAGCGGGCGTGAATTCTCCGTTGCGATGCCCTGTGGGTGTTCCTATCGTGGATTGGCGTGGTGGTCAGGCGCCCCAGAGGCTGAACGTTGACGCGAATCTCACGCCATACCGACGGTTCTTCACGGGTGCTTCACAGCGGCGTGCGACTCTCATATATGGGTCCGGTGCGATGTTTCTAGAGGCATGTGTGGAGGACCCTGATCTGGTGCAGGTCCCGAATGTGCTGAAGATTTCGAGGGCGCGCCGCCGGTGGAACTGTGGGCGCCACCCATTGCCCAGAGTTCGTCCCTGGCGAAAACCACCATAACTGGCAAGTGTACGCTCGGTACCTCTGCCGCCTTGATGGTGTGGTTTAATGGACGAAGGGCACCGTCCCCAAAGACAAACTGGCCAGTTGGAGCAGATTGCGTGAAAGTAGGCGTCCCGAAAGAAATCGCGACCGGAGAACGGCGGGTAGCGCTTACCCCAGACGCCGTCACCAGGCTTGTCAAAGCTGGATTTGAGGTACTTATGCAATCCGGGGCAGGGCGCGAGGCTCTAATCTCGGACCAGGCGTACGAGGCTGTCGGCGCAATCGTCGTCGAAAACGCCGAAACCCTCTACGGCTCCGTCGATGTGGTTCTCAAGGTTCAAAAACCGCTCTTCGACGAAGCCGCTGATCGCCACGAAATCGATATGTTGCCCGAGGGCGCCTCGGTTATCGGCCTGCTCCAGCCGCTGTCCGACCATGAAATGGTCAAGCGACTTGCTGAGCGATCTGTAACAAGCTTCAGCATGGACACGATCCCCCGTATCGCCCGCGCTCAGAGTATGGACGCGCTATCGTCCATGGCATCCATCGCCGGCTACAAAGCAGCCCTGATGGCGGCCACATCCCTGGGCAAGGTATTCCCGATGATGATCACCGCTGCCGGCACACTTGCCCCTTCAAAGGGGCTCGTGATCGGCGTCGGCGTCGCCGGGCTGCAGGCAATCGCGACGGCTCGACGACTCGGCGCCGTCATGTATGCGTACGATGTCCGTCCGGCAGTGAAAGAGCAGGTCCAGAGCCTCGGCGCCACCTTCGTGGAGGCTGAAGGCACCACCGTTGATAACGAGGACGCTGGCGGCTACGCCAGGGTCCAGTCAGAAACAGATAGGTTGGCGAGCAGGGATCTGATTCACCGCCACATCCAGGACATGGATTTTGTTATCTCCACAGCGGCGGTCCCCGGCAAACGCGCTCCGACCCTGATTACCAAAGAGATGGTCGTAGATATGCGATTGGGTGCAGTTGTGATCGATCTCGCTGCGGAAATGGGCGGGAACTGCGAGGTCACCGTCCCGGGGGAAGAGATAGTTGAGCACGGAATAACTGTTGTCGGACCGTTGAACCTGCCCTCCACGCTGCCTACCCACGCGAGCCAGGCGTATTCGAGAAATATCTCCAATCTCCTGATCCATCTTGAAAAAGAAGGCAAACTAGAGATTGACTTCGACGATGAGATAACGAAGGGATGCTGCATCACCCACGGTGGGCAGATCGTCCACGGCCCGACCCTGGAGATGGTCAGCACGACAACTCAGTAACACTAGTGAGGTCGACTGGAATTGTTTGATAGCGTTCTGCTGATAGAGCTCTTCATATTCGTCCTGGCG
>CAUZNX010000025.1:0-9086 GCA_963580905.1 Dehalococcoidia bacterium
TCATTTCAGCCCTCGTGGACTCAATCGCCGTACCTGGTGCGCAGTCCAGGGGTTGGTTCAAAACGTGATCTGGCGCGCTCTCCGGGTCAGGCCCCAGGGGCGCTTCTACCTCGTGATGTTGCTGGCTTTGGTAACCCTGGGCACGGGCATGGCGACGGGTTTTGGGCTCTTCTACAGGCTCCTGTACGTCCTGGCGCTCACGGTCGTGGTCGGCTATGGATGGAACTGGGCCACCCTTCGAGGGCTGAACGCTGTAGCTCGAGGGCGCACTAGGCAGGCCCAGGTAGGGGAGGGTATTGAGGAGGCGATTACGATCACCAACTCGAGCATTCTCCCCAAGTACGCTCTGGAGATCCAGGACTTGACTGACCTACCGGGCTACTCCGGTGGGATCATAACCGGATTATTCGGAGGCAAGACCGGGACCTGGAATATGAAGATGTTGGCGCGCAAGCGGGGGCGTTACCAGCTTGGCCCACTGAGGGTCTCCAACCTCGACCCGTTTGGCCTGTTCCGGCGCGAGCGCGAGTTCGGTAGTGTCGAGCCTGTCCTAGTATTCCCTCGGACCCATGAGCTTCCAGAATTCAGGGTTCCTCCATCGGAGTTGTCAGGGGACAGCTCGGCGCGGCGACGGGCGCACAACGTCACTCCCCAGGTCTCGTCTATCAGAGACTACGCCCCCGGCGATAGCATGAGCCGTGTTCACTGGAATAGCTCCGCACGCCTGGGCAAGCTGATGTCCAAGGAATTCGACCTGGGCCGGGCAGCCGAGGTCTGGGTCGTAGTCGATCTCGACCGGAACGTACAGGCGGGTGAGTTGGAGGAGAGTACCGACGAGTACGGGGTGTCGATAGCGGCGTCCCTGGCCAAGCGCCATGTCGAGTCGGGGCTTCCTGTGGGCCTGTTGTCCGAGGGCGACAAGCGCTACTTCCTCGCTGCGGAAACGGGTGTGGGGCAGTATCAGCGCATCATGCAGGTGCTCGCGCTGAGCAGAGCCGAAGGCACGAGGCCTCTGGAGTTGATGCTCGCAAACGAAGAGCCACTGTGGACCCACCTCAGCACTGTCATCGTAATCACGTCGTCGCCACGGCCTGCATGGGTGGCAGCCCTGCGGGAGCTAACGCGAAAGGGTGTGAGGGTCGTGGTGATACTAGTCGATGCAGCCAGTTTCGGCTCGGCCATCACTACATTGGACGCTTTGGAGGATGTCGTCGAGGCTGGGATGCCCGTCTACATCGTGGGCCAGGGCGACGATATCCCGTCTGCACTGGCACGTAGCCGGTCAGCGCGGGACTCGGCGGGAAGGGTGGTGGCTTGACCATGAGCACAGGCACTGCGGCAGTCTCGTTTACGGAGACGGGTAAACGCATACCCGATGATCTAGGCAATCTACGTCTGTTCCTCGTCAAGTACACGCCGAGACAGGGCTGGGACACGTTCCTGCTCATGCTTGCGTCTGTAGGTCTCGCGGCTTTCTCTGTATCCGAGGCCGACTGGGTTGAGACACCGGGGATGGTCTCCATGGTGGTCTGGTCAAGTCTCGTCGGACTGATTCTGGCAAAGGTCCGATTGCCTTGGCCCATCTTGATGCCAGCGGGATTCGCCCTGGGTGTAATCCCGTTGTCTGTACTGGCGGCGACGATGACCGAGGGATCGACGGTGTTTAGCAGGATAGGCCAGGCGTGGGACCGTATTGTCGGCTGGTATACCGCAGCATCATCTGGCGGCATCAGTACCGATCTCTTGCCATTCAGTATCGGGTTACTGGCGATGGCGTGGGGACTTGGGTTCCTCAGCGCCTGGTTTCTTTTCAGGAGATCCAATGTCTGGGTTGGGCTTGTTATCGGGGGGGTAGCCCTGCTCACCAATCTAAGCTTCACGTCAGGAGGCGAGACTCGTTTCTTTGTATTCATGCTGGCCGCGCTGCTACTCGTCGCCCGGATGGGTCTTTCCCAGAGAGAAGAGGGATGGAAGGCTGCCAACTTCGACCTGTCCTCCAACACGTGGCTGTCGGCTCAAACGACCGTATACATTAGTGTGTTGATTCTGGTGGCAGCCACGCTATTGCCTCTCAACGTCTACGTTTGGAGCAAGGCTGTCGACGTCTGGGATATCGGTCGCTCACCGATTTCGCGAATAGAGAATGACTTTGCGCGCCTGTTCTCCGGAATTGCCTCTCAGAAGGACCTTGCAGGACGCTACTTTGGGGACACGCTGCCTTTCCAGGGGAAGATATCGTTTAGCGGCGAAGTGGTGATTCAGGCTCAGTCGGAGTTTCCGTCGTACTGGCTGAGCAGGACATACAGCGAATACACGTCCCAGGGCTGGATATCTGGAGAGATCCGCGAGGTTCCTGCGGGTCCCGACGGTCCGCCTCCCCCGCCTCAAGAGACTGCCAAAAGGGTGCCGGTCGTACAGAATGTACAGGTCAATTTTGAAACAGACACTCTGTGGGTAGGCGGCAGCGTAGATTGGATCAGCCACGACGCAGTGGCTTTGACGCTGGCTCCGCAGGCGTACACCATCGATATCAGGACGGCCGGCAAAGATGAGGGTCTGCCCCAGGATATCCAGTCGGTGGCGGCCGAGCTAAGGGAGATACTGAATCCGTTGCGGACGGATTTTGCGGAGTCTGAGATCGCGAGGGCACTGCCCGACGACATGACGCTTGTAAACGTCAATCCGGACGCAGGCTACTCCGACAGGAAGAGCATCAATTCAGTACGTATCGCGTATAAGGAACCTGCCGTACCAGAAGTTGTCGGATGGCAATTTTCACGTACGCTACAGGAAGACGAAGTCTATTCGATGCGATCATACGTCTCCCGAGCCAGTATTGAAGAGCTCAAAGAGGCGCCGACAGAGTACACCGGGAGCATAAAGTCTCGTTACCTCCAACTTCCGACCAGCCTGCCCCAGAGGGTCAGGGACCTGGCGGCCGAGGTAACCAATGGTGCAGAGACACCCATGGATAAGGCACTGAAGCTCCAAGAGTACCTGCGGGGCGACAGTTTCGAATACTCTCAAGACATCGATAAGCCGCCTCTAGGAGAGGACGGCGTAGATAATTTCTTGTTCGAAACCGGGGTCGGATACAGCGACTACTTCGCCTCGGCGATGACGGTGATGCTGCGAGCGGTAGGTGTGCCGTCCCGAATGGCGGCTGGTTATGCGCCCGGTGAGTCACAGGAAGGAACCCCTTTCCGAGCGGTCCGAGACTCCGACAGCCACGGCTGGACCCAGGCATACTTTCCTGGCCACGGCTGGATAGATTTCGAGCCCACGTCCGCGTGGCCACTAGCCTCCAGAGGCGAAGGTTCCGGGCTGTCAACTTTGCTGGCGGATAGCCTCGAGGTCCCGGAAGATCTCGAAGAATCTAATGTGGGAATAGACGCCCCCTGTCTTGGTGTCGACCCTTCCACAGAGCTTTTCACTGTCACCGACGAGGAGTGTATTGGCGAAGGCTCTCAACTCCCCGGCGCTCTCGACGCCGATGGAACTCCGGCGTTCGTGGCTGCGGCTGGATTGATAGCCGCAGTTCTAGCGTTCGCAGCCATGGTAGCGGCATTGGGATGGTTGATATGGACCCGCGGCTTTTCGGCGGTTGGCTCTCCCGTTGGCGCATACGCCAAGATGGGGAGACTGGGCACGCTGGCTGGTGTGGGCAGGCGGCCATACCAGACTCCGTCCGAGTACGCCGTCTCCATAGCCACCGCTGTACCTGGGGTCGCGACGGGCGTCCTCGCTGTCTCATCGCTATTCGCCGCGAATTTGTATGGCAAACAGGAGGCCCTTACGGACGAGGACGTCGTTGAGTTAAAGCGACATTGGCGCGCTGTTAGGAGCGGCCTGTTCGGCAGGGCCCTCAGGCGGCTGATTCCGATTGGAGGATCTTCGCGGATATGACGACCTACCACGACGTTATCGAGACGCGCTTTGGCTGGATGGGGCTGCTCAGGTCGGAGAAGGGATTGATGCGCACGACGCTCCCGCAGATATCGCCTGATCGCTGCATTCAAATACTGGGCGAGGAGGTGGCCGGTGCTGAACACGCACCTGAAAGGTTTACCTCCTTGACGGGGAGCCTGAGGCGCTACTTCGAGGGGGATAAACTCCAACTTGTCGAAGAGAAGTTGGATCTAGAGGGCGCGACCCCCTTTCACCGCCAGGCCTGGCAGGCCTGCATGACCATCCCATTTGGGGAGACACGGACATACAAGTGGTTGGCGACCCAGGCCGGCAAGCCGAAGGCGCCCAGGGCAGCCGGGCAGTCCATGGCCAGGAATCGGTTGCCGATAGTGGTCCCGTGTCACCGGGTCATCGCCGCTGACGGAGGCCTCCGAGGATTCGGCGCTGGAGCCACGCAGCTCGATCTCAAGCAGAGCCTGTTGTCCATGGAGGCCGACGTAAACCGGGCGGCCGAGGTGCAAGTGGGCGGCTAGTAGCGGGAACGCTTAGTGGCAGCCTAGGTCTCGTCCAGATCTACGCCCATCTGGTCTTCGAGAAGCTCTTGGGCACGCGCTAGCTCTTTGTCGGCGACTAGCACGCGGCAGGGGAGCAGGGTAACGCCCAGGAAGCTTGTCGTGTCTCCTGGTCGTAGCGTCGCGGGTACGCCCTCGGCAACTAGCATTTCGCGCCACATTTCAGCCACTATCTGGTCCGGCGCGGTTGCCAGTGTGACCCAGTTCACCGGTTGATTCTCCACGCTATGCACCGTCCTCGACCACGAAGTGTGCCTCGCCACGCAGGGTGTCTCCCAGCATGCTCTCCAGCTCCGGAGTGATACGCACGCGGACTACCGTCCAGTCCATCGTGAACACCTGCCCTTCGGAGGCTATCTCCAGACTGACCTCGTCATCCCCCTGGTGGTCCAAAAGCAGTCGGCTAATGTCTTCCAGCAGGCGACGGTCGTTCATGCTGTTCTCGGTCTCGCGCATCATGAGCTTCAGGCGGCGATGTGTGCCATTGCCGTTACCATTGGTAGTGGCGGCCCCACCATTGGGCCACGAGCCATTGGATGCGCCATTTGTGCCGAAGGGCGCCGGTGCCCGGGATGTGGTCGCTGGCGCCGCTGGCTCCTCACCTGGAACACGGTACTGGGTGGCGGTCAGGCATGAGATGCTCACACGGTCGTCTCTCGCCTTGATGGTCCCTGTGATTACCACAGTGGATCCGGCCTCCCAGAGACCAGGTGTCTCGGTCATCACGTTATCCCAGACGAACACATCTATTTCGCCGTCCAGCAGGGCCAGTGTGGCAATTAAATACGGCTTGCCGGTCTTGGTCGAGCGCTCATTGGTAGAGGCGATTTGACCTGTCAGGGTGACCTTGCTGCCAGACATCGCTGCGGTGATCTGGCCACGAGACATGACGCCATTCGCCTTGCCTCCCGACGCGGCAATTTCGAGTCTCTTGGAACCGGAGAACGCGACGCCGAGCAGTTCAAGCTCCCAAGTCTTCTTTTCGGAGTCTGGGGTGGTCCCTTCGGGGAACTCGATACTGGCCAAAGGGGTCGGAACACTTTCGCCGAACAGGTCAAACATCGAGGTCTGATCCGAGTTCCGCAGAGTCGCTTCACTCTGCGCCAGTGAGTGTATGCGGTCGATGGATGAGATGATGCCGCCGCGATCTCCGAACCGATCGAACGCGCCGGCCTTGACCAGGCTCTCCAGGGTCTTGCGGGTCACGCCGCTCATGTCGGTCGCTCTGCAGAGTTCCTCTATGGTCGCGACCGGTCCGTCGACTTCGGCTCGCGACTCAATAAATTGGACTACAGAGCCGGCTCCGACGTTCTTGACGTTGGACAGGCCGAACCGGATGGTAGTCTTGCCGTCACGCTGTTTCTCCAAAGCGAACTGGGACTGGCTTCGTTGAATGTCAGGTGGCAAGACCGTAAAACCCATCCGCTTGCATTCGGCAATAGCCGACGATGTCTTATCAATGTTGCCTGCGTACGCATTGAGCAGGCAGGCCATGTACTCCTCGGGGTAGTTTGCCTTCAGGTAGCCGGTCCAATATGAGATCAGGCCATAGCTCACGGCGTGGGCTTTAGGGAAGCCGTAACCCGCGAAAGGCTCAATGAGCGTGAAGACCTTCTGGGCCAGGTCCAGGGGGTGTCCCTGGGCGAGGGCGCCTTTTATGAATTTCTCTTTCTCCTGGTCCATGATCGCCTGGACCTTCTTGCCCATCGCCTTGCGTAGTACATCGGCCTCTCCGAGAGAGTAACCCGCGAAGGCCTGAGCGATGAGGAGCACCTGGTCCTGATAGACGATGATCCCGTAGGTTTGGGCGAGGATACTTACCAGGCTAGGGTGAGGGTAAATCGCCTCTGCACGACCGTGCCGTGCCTCAATGAACGTTCCGATTTGTTCCATCGGGCCTGGACGGTAGAGCGCGATCATCGACGCCACGTCGACCATCGAGCTGGGCTTGAGGTTCTTTATGTGGTCGGTCATCCCGCCACCCTCAAGCTGGAACACCCCGACCGTATGTCCGTTGGATAGCATCTGGAGGGTCGGTTTGTCGTCCAAGGGGAGCGCCTTCAGGTCGATATCGATCCCGCGGTTCTCTAATATGAGGTTCTTCGCGCGGGCCAGTATAGTCAGGTTGGATAGGCCCAGGAAGTCCATCTTGAGAAGCCCGAGGGCCGCGACGGGTTCCTGGGCGTACTGGGTCGTCGAGACGCTCTGCTCGTCCCCCTTTGGAGGACGCTGTAAGGGCACCAAATTCTCAAGGGGTTCGGCTGAGATAACGACGCCCGCGGCGTGGATGCTGGAGTGCCGGGTAGTCCCCTCAAGACCTTGGGCGATTTCGAGAAGTTTCCCGATCCCCTCGTCGGTATCGGAGAGTTCCTGAAGTTCAGGGGTTTCGGCTATGGCCTCTTTGAGCTTGATGTTGAGGCGGGTCGGCACTAGTCGAGCGATGCGGTCGACCTGATCGTAAGGCATGGCGAGTGCGCGGCCTACGTCCCTGATCGAGGCCTTCGCGCCCAGTGTCCCGAATGTGATGATCTGGGCCACGTGGTCCTTGCCGTACTTGGAGACGACGTAGTTGAGCACCTCCACACGTCTGTCGTCCTGGAAGTCCATGTCGATATCAGGCATCTCCTTGCGCTCTACGTTCAAGAAGCGCTCGAAGACGATGTCGTATATGAGTGGGTTGACGTCTGTAATGCCCAGAGAGTAGAGGACCAGGCTGCCGGCCGCACTGCCCCTCACGGCGAAGTAAATGTCGTTTTCACGGACAAACCGCGCGATGTCCCATACCACCAGAAAGTAGTCGTCGTAGCTGGTTTGCCGGATGACATCTAGTTCGTATGCAAGCCTCTGCTTGTGCTGGTCGTCTGGCTGCCCGATCCGGCGCTGGAGCCCCTCTTCGCAGAGCTGTGCTAGATACTGCTCGGACGTGAGTCCATCGGGACAGGGGTACTTCGGCAGGTAGAGTTTAGTGAAGTCTAGTTCAAGGTCGCACATCTCGGCGATCTTCATTGTGTTGGCGATGGCTTCGGGGTTGTCCGTGTGCAGCGCAGCCATCTCTTCGTGGCTCTTGAGGTAGTACGAGTCCTCCGTCATCCTCATGCGTTTTTCATCGTTGACGTTGGTGTTGGTGTGGATGCAAACGAGGATGTCCTGGAGGTATGCGTCCTCCTGCCGAACATAGTGTGAGTCGTTGGTTGCAACCATGGGGATGCCGGTATCGGCGTTGATCTGGACAAGCCCATCATTGATGGCCTGGAACTCGGGAACACCACCATGCTCCATCATTTCGAGATAGTAGTCCCCAAAGGTGTCTCGGTACCACTCTGCGGTTGCACGGGCCTCGTCTAGCTGGCCACTCGCAATGAGCTTGGGCACCTCTCCACTGGGACATCCTGACAGTACGATCAGGCCTTCGTGGTACTGCTCAAGAAGCTCGCGGTCGACCCTGGGGAAGTAGTAAAAGCCCTCCAGATGGGCCGCGCTAACCAGCTTCACCAGGTTGCGATAGCCTTCTATATTCTTGGCGAGCAGGGTCATGTGGTAGGGCTTTTTGTCGGCCTGATCGCGATCGTGGCGGCTCTTGGGGGCCACGTAGACCTCGCAGCCGATGATCGGGTTGATGCCAGCCGCTTTGCAAAGACGATAGAAGTCGATTGCGCCGTGCAGGTTGCCGTGGTCGGTGATGGCCAGGCTGGTCATCCCCTGTTCGGAAGCCCTGGCCACGAGCTTCTCAAGTCCGCTGAGGCCGTCGAGTAGGCTGTACTCGGTATGAACATGAAGGTGTGTGAACAAGCTAATCTCCAGGCGAGCCAGAACCGGATGAAACGGCGGAACCGGGTGGGCTCCGGTGTCCCGAGCCGATCTCCCAGGAACGTTGTCCCGGGGCTGAGTTTCGGGTGCCGCCGGTGCGCCATAACGACGCCGGGGCAGAGGTCATCATACGGTGAATCGAGGGGGTAATCAAGGGTTCCGAGAGCCAATTGTGGGAGGCTGCCGCCACTATATATGGTGGGAATCCTAATGCGTACCTACAACCAGTAGCGCAGACAAAAACAGGCCCCGGTTCGCATCGCGAACCGGGGCCTGACTAAGTCGCTACAGTGCCTGTTGGCCTAGTAGTCCATGGGTGGCGGGACTGGGCCGGCCGGGATATCTTCCTTGATGTCGGTGATCAGGGCCTCGGTGGTCAGCACCATGGCTGCAACACTAGCCGAGTTCTCGATGGCCGCACGGGTGACCTTGGCCGGGTCCATGATTCCGCGCTCTAGCAGGTGAGTGAACTCGCCTGCCTCGGCGTCGTAGCCCCAGTCGCCCTCGGACTTGTCGCTCTCGGCGAGGATCACGACGCCAGGGACGCCAGTGTTCTCGGAGATGAGCTTGAGGGGCGCCTCGAGGGCGGTCCTCAGGATCGTGATACCGGTCTTCTCGTCGCCTTCGAGATTCAGGGAGTCAAGGGCGGTTCGGGACCGCAGCAGGGCTATCCCACCACCGGGGACGATGCCTTCCTCAACAGCCGCGCGAGTGGCGGACAGGGCGTCCTCCAGCCGCTGCTTCTTCTCTTTCAGCTCGACCTCGGTGGCCGCGCCGACCTGAATGATGGCAACTCCG
>CAUZNX010000026.1:0-9005 GCA_963580905.1 Dehalococcoidia bacterium
CGCAGCACCACCTGATACACTGGGCTGAATTGTTTCGGGAGTGTGACAGATGGCACGGATTCACGTACTTGGCGCAGGCACACCGACCCCTACGCCCACACGCTTTGGCTCCGCATACGCCGTCGAGGTTGGCGGCGAATTGATCATGGTCGACTGCGGCCCAGCCGCTACCCACAAGCTCGTCAAGGCCGGGTTGTGGCCCACAGATGTCGATTACCTGTTCTTCACCCATCACCACTTTGACCACGATATCGACTACCCATGCTTCTTACTGTGCAGATGGGATCAGAGCAGCGGTCAAGAGAACCAGCTGCAGGTCTTCGGGCCGACCCTGACGGAGAAGATCACTGAGGGGATCATCGGCGAGAACGGCCTGTTCGCCCACGACTGGAAGGCCCGCATCAACCACCCTCTCAGCCAGAAGGTATTCCAGAATCGCGGAGGCGTCCTGCCCAGAACTCCCCCGAGCGTTCTGGCGAAGGACGTCGAGCCGGGGAAGGTGTACTCGGGCAAGGAATGGGAGGTCACCGCTGCCCCCGCGCTCCACGTTCAGCCCTACCTGGACTCGCTAGCCTACAGGATCGACAGCTCCGAGGGCAGCGTCGTGTTTACCGGAGACACAGAGCCATGCCAGCCAGTGGTGGACATCGCCAAGGACGCCGATGTCCTGGTGTCCATGTGCTGGGACGACCAGGAGATCATGGAAGCCAACGGCGAGGCGCACCGACAGTGCGGCACAACCGGGGCCGCCCAGATGGCTCAGGAGGCCGGGGTCAAAAAGCTGGTCCTGGTTCACATCGGAGCGAACCTGGCGGGCCACGGCCCGATGGAGAAGGGTCTCGGCGACATCAGGTCCATCTACGACGGCGAGGTCATCTTCTCCGACGAGCTACTAACCGTAGACATCTAGGTGCTGCGCACGCTGGGTTGGGCTGGGCTAGGTATTGGCACGACGCGGTCGCTGTGCCGGGTGTGTGAGGGCAATCCATAGCAGCGATATTCTACTTGTGACTCACTGAGGCCAACTAGCAGCGGAGGTCGACACATGGCACGCATCCACATACTTGGCGCAGGCACGCCGACGCCGATTCCCACTCGCTTCGGCTCCGCTTATGCCCTCGAGCTAGGCGGCGAGTTAATCATGATCGATTGCGGACCCGCCGCGACCCACAAGCTGGTCAAGGCCGGGTTGTGGCCCACAGATGTCGACTACCTGTTCTTCACTCACCACCACTTCGACCACGACGTCGATTTTCCTTGCTTCCTGTTGTGTAGATGGGACCAGAGCATCGGCAAGGAGAACCAGTTGAAGGTCTTCGGTCCGACCCTGACAGAGAAGATCACCGAGGGGATCATTGGCGAGGACGGCGTGTTCTCACACGACTGGAAGGCACGCATCAACCACCCCGCCAGCCAGCAGGTGTTCCAGAACCGTGGCGGCACTCTCCCGCGAACGCCCCCGAACGTATTGGCTAAGGATGTCGGGCCGGGGAAGGTGTATTCGGGCAAAGACTGGGAGGTCACGGCGGCCCCTGCCGACCACGTGCAGCCATACCTGGACTCGCTAGCCTATCGGTTCGACAGCCCCGAAGGCAGCG
The DNA here is from genome assembly GCA_963580905.1 of Dehalococcoidia bacterium. Lineage (GTDB taxonomy): Bacteria > Chloroflexota > Dehalococcoidia > Lucifugimonadales > CAJWER01 > CAJWER01. Next base: position 1,599 of record CAUZNX010000026.1, read on the forward strand.
TCGTATTCACCGGCGACACAGCACCCTGCCAGCCGGTGGTGGACCTGGCAAAGAACGCCGACGTAATGGTGTGCATGTGCTGGGACGAAGAGGATTCGATGCAGGCCAGTGACGAGAGCGTGGGCGTCACCGGCACCCACGGCGCAGCGAAGATGGCCCAGGAGGCCGGGGTCAAGAAGCTGGTTCTGGTCCACGTGGGACCGAACCTCGCTGGTCACGGGCCAATGGAGACGGGCATCGGCGACGTCAAGCGAATCTACGACGGCGAGCTTGTCTTCTCAGACGAGCTGATGACAGTGGATGTGTAGGCGCTGCGCGCGCGGGGCGGGGCGGGGCAGGGCCTGCTGGTTGGCAAGACCTGCTTGCCAGGAACCCCAAACGATGTGAAGCCGGGGGGCCGTTTGAGCGATGGCGAGGCGAATCTGGCTCAATCACATCCGGTTAGGGGCCGGGACTAGGGCCTTGCACCCAGAACCTGATTTAGTTCATCCTGATGCGAGGGTCCAAGAAGCCCAGCAGTATGTCGGATAACAGCGTTCCTATCACGGTGAGGGTGCCCAGCATCATTACTATCGCAGCCGACACGAACAGATCCTCGGCCAACAACGCCCGTAGCAGCAGCGGGCCCTCCGTCGGCAGGCCGAGCACCACGGAGACGATGATACTACCCGACATCAGCACCGGCAGCAGGTAGCCGAGAGTGCTGACAAGAGGATTCAGGGCGAGCCGCACCGGGTACTTCAGGATCAGTTTCCATTCAGGCAGCCCCTTGGCCCTGGCAGTGACCACGTAAGGCTTGTTCAGCTCGTCGAGAAGGTTGGCCCGCATCACGCGGATGAGGGCCGCCGTACCGGCGGTACCGACCACGAAGGCCGCTATCCAAAGGTGCGAAGCCAGATCGACCACGCGCCCAAAACTCCAAGGCGCCTCGATATACTCCGGAGAGAACAGGCCGCCGATGGTGTGATCGGGGAAGTAGGCGAAGGTGATCCAGAGCAGCCACAGGGCCAACAGGAAATCGGGCACAGCTAGGCCCATAAATCCTATAAACGTAAACGTGTAGTCCTCAATGCTGTGCTGGCGTACCGCCGAGTAGATGCCGATGGGGATTGATAAACCCCAGGCGAACATTGCCGTTGTACCCGCCAGGATGATCGTCATCAGGAGCCGCTCGCTGACGATTTCGGAGACAGTTTTTTGGAATTCGAGGGATCTGCCGAAGTCGCCGTGGACGACGGCCCATACCCACTTGAAGTACCGCACGATCATGGGCTTGTCCAGGCCGTACTGCTCCCGTAGCGCCCGCCCAAGCGACTCTTCCATGACGACGTTGCCGCCGGTGCCGGGCCCGCCTCCACCCTCCAGCAGTTGCTGAACGTAGGTGTCTACGAAGTCCCCGGGCGGTAGCTGGATGACGACGAAGGAGATAATCGTCAGAGCCCAGATAGTGATCAGGGCAAGCAGGAATCGTCGAATTATGAAGATCAGGATAACGGGTCAATCCTCTGAAGGCCGTCGATCCCCATTGGGTTGCGGCCTCCGCTTTCGGAACCGCTTCCAACCGCCGTTCGTCTACCAGATTCTGCCGCCCTGGGACGATCTCGACGATGGGCGAGAGTCTAGCACCACAACCCATTACCGTCAATTTAACCGGGACTCGCCAGGTCGCGAGCCGGGGGCTCCGTGATAGAATGAGGCGCAGGTTAGTCCGTTCTTGGCGGACTAGCCCTTTAGCTTTGGAATTTGGAGAACCCAGCGATGAATCTTGGTGTGCTGGGCCCCCTGCTGGGGGCCTCCCCAGAGTTCCAGAGGCTGTCGAAGTCGCTGCAGAAGGAGCACGCCGCAGTCAGGGCGCAGGTCATTTCTGACGCGACCCCATTCCTTCTGGCCACACTATGGCGTGACTCCGGACGCCCGATGCTCGTCGTGACACCCGGCGCAGAAGACGCTCGCCGCCTGTATGACCAGGTTCTCCTATGGACAGGCGACGATCCGCAGGTACTTCATTTCACCGAGTCCGAGACCCTTCCATTCGAGCGACTCGTCGCAGACATGGACACGGCCCGTCAGCGCATTCACGTGCTCTCCACGTTGTCGTCCGGCGAGGCCACATCACCGCTAGTCATCGCTTCGGTGGCGGCTACGGCGCAGAAGACAATCGACAAGGTCGCCTTCGAAAGCAGCACGCACACACTGTCCCGAGGTCAGACAGTCGACCCGGACTCGGTGGTGGATCAGTGGCGTCGAATGGGCTACCGGGTCGAGCCGACCGTCGATGTGCCAGGGCTCGTCAGCCGCCGCGGCGGGATAATCGATATCTATCCACTGGGCGCTGACGCCCCGGCCCGCATCGAGCTGTGGGGCGACGAAATCGACAGCATACGGCTATTCGACCCCGAGACCCAGCGATCCACAGAGCTCGTCGACTCCGTTGCGATCATTCCCGCCCAGGAGACGCTGCCGGGTCTCACTGAACGCGATGAGTTCGATCGGATCCTGGGCAGCGTCAACCTGTCCAATTGTATCGAGGCCGCCCGCACCCGTATTCGGGAGGAGTTGGACCTGCTACTGGACGGACTTGAAGTCGACGACCTGGAGTTCTATGCAGGCCTATTCAATAGAGGATCTCTCTACGATTACATCCCTGACAACGCTCTGAGCATAGTTCTGCGACCCACTAACATTGCCGAGGCCGCGTGGGAGATCGACGAGCGGACCCACGAGCTGCGCCGTGTCAAAGAGGGCCGTGGCGAGTTACCCGCTGGCTTCCCGTCTTCCCACTTCCTCTCCGCCGAGTCGGACACGAAGGCCAGCAGGATCAGGCGTCGTCTGGAGATTACACCCTGGGGCGCCGAGGAACTGACCCACGACGAAACCTACTTGCTCCCTCTCGGATCCGCACCGTCCTTCCTCGGTCGGCTTGAGCGTTTTGTAGAAGAGGCGCAAGACCTTGCGAATAGCGGTCACCGGGTCGTGGCGGTCTCCTCCGTGCCCAAGAGGCTCGGGGAGATACTGGCCGAACATGGCGTCTCGGCGAACCAGGAAACGTCTCTGGACGGACCACCTGCACCCGGCTCCATTACTCTGCTCCAATCCAGCGGAGCCGGGCTGAGCGACGGATGCGTTCTGACTGTGAACTCAGAAAAACTGGTCGTGTTCAGTGACGCCGAGATATTTGGCATCGCTAAGCAGAGACGAACGGTGCGCCGAAGGGCCGCCAAGCGCGGGGCAATCCTGTCGCAATTAAGCCCCGGAGACTACGTCGTACACGTTGAACACGGCATAGCGCGCTTTGCCGGCACCGGCCGGAATCCCAGGGATGAGGGAGAGAGCGAATTCCTGATCCTCGAGTACGCAGCCGGGGACCAACTGTACGTGCCGATGGACCACATAGAGAGGGTCACGCCCTACGTCGCTCCGATGGATCGTCCGCCCAACCTGACTCGCCTGGGTTCCCAGGAGTGGAGCCGGGTCAAGCGGCGCGTAGAAGATTCGACCCGCGAGATGGCAGCCGAACTGCTGACCCTGTATGCATCGCGTGAGCTATCGAAAGGACACGCATTTCCTGCCGACACCCCCTGGCAGACCGAGTTGGAAGACTCCTTCCCATACGAAGAGACCCCAGATCAGGTGACCACCGTCGCCGAGGTCAAGGCCGACATGGAGAGCACCAGGCCAATGGACCGCCTGGTGTGTGGCGATGTCGGATACGGCAAGACCGAGATCGCCCTGCGGGCAGCCTTCAAGGCGGTCATGGACGGCAAACAGGTGGCGGTCCTCGTGCCCACGACTGTGCTGGCTCAGCAGCACATCGTCACATTTAAGGAGCGTCTGAAGGCCTACCCTGTAACGATCGATGTCCTGAGCCGCTTCAGGACCGACGCGGAGCAACGCAGCGTTGTGGAACGTCTGGCTGATGGCAATGTGGACATATGTATCGGCACCCACCGCCTCATTCAAAAGGACATCAAGTTCAAGTCCCTCGGTCTGGTGATCGTTGACGAGGAGCAGCGCTTCGGAGTTGCTCACAAGGAGCGCCTGAAGCAGATGCGCCGCCAGGTGGACATCCTCACCCTCACGGCAACACCGATCCCGAGGACACTTCACCTGTCGCTGGCAGGCATTCGCGACATGAGTACCATCGAGACGCCGCCCGAAGAGCGGCTGCCCATCAAGACCTATGTTTCGGAGTTCAGCGACGAGCTCGTCCGCGAGGCCATCCGCAGGGAAATCGACCGGCAGGGACAGGTATTTTTCCTCCACAACCGTGTCTATAACATCGACTACATGGCCTCCTACATCAAGATGCTCGTCCCGGAGGCCACGGTGGGGGTCGCCCACGGCCAGATGCCGGAGCACCAGCTTGAAAAGGCCATGGTCGAATTTGCCGAGGGCAAAAATGACGTGCTGGTCTGCACCACCATCATCGAGTCCGGTCTGGACATACCCAACGCCAACGCACTCATCGTGAACCGGGCCGACGCATTCGGACTGGCGCAGCTCTATCAGCTTCGAGGTCGCATCGGCCGGGGGGCGCGGCGCGCCTACTCATACCTCATGATCCCTGCCCAGGCGACCATCTCCGAGGTCGCTGAGAAGCGTCTCAAGACCATGCTCGCCGCAACCGAGCTAGGGGCCGGATTCCAGATCGCGATGAAGGACCTGGAAATACGCGGGGCAGGCAACCTGCTCGGGTCAGCCCAATCCGGACACATCCACGCGGTCGGCTTCGACCTCTATACACGACTACTGCGGGACGCCGTTGAGGCCCTCCGTGCCCAGGCTGAGACGGGTATCACGTCCAACGGCGCCACCGAACCTGGTCGAGCGGACGCCCCCAACGCCATCGCGCCCTCTGAGCCGGTGGGGCCGACGGGCATCGACATCGAGATTCCGTCCAGTATCCCCGATGACTACATCGAGGACCTGCCCACCCGGCTCGAGATATACCGAAAACTGGGCGGGGCCCCAACTAACGACGATGTGGACTCGATGGAGCGAGAGATTCTCGACCGATTCGGCCCGCTGCCGTGGCAGGTACTGAACCTGCTCTACGTCGCTCGGCTCCGCCTAACCGCCGGCAAGGCAGATATCGAGGCAATAGTGAGGGAGCAGTCGGCCATCGTACTGCGGTTCCGCCATGAAGTAGGCGGTGCCCGCGATGTCCTCCAACGCCTGCTCGGCCCATCAGCTAACGTAGGCCATATGCATATCCGCCTCGATACCAACGCGGTCTCCGACGGCTGGGAGGCCCCGCTGATGTCCACCATCGAGAAGCTGGCCGAGTTCAGAGAACAACTCGAGTCCCAACTAGGTGCTGCGCACGCTTAGGGGGGCAGAGCAGGGTGGCTTGCCCACCGAGGTGATGAACACATATTCTGGGGCCTTGGGACTGGCGATTCGCCCCAGGTACCTGATTTGATCGGGGTGTGAAGAGGGGCGGAGCCCCTATTCCGGGCGTGTGAGGGTGTCCCTCACACTACACACATATTTTTTTCTTTCTTCCGTACTGAAGAGCTCGTAAGATGGCGACAGCACAGAGGTCAAGAACATGCGCCAACGACTAGCAGCACTGGAGGAATCAGGCAAGCCCATCCGCGTCTCCATAATCGGGTGCGGCAGGTTCGGGTCCATGATGGTGGCGCAGATCAAACGCGCCCCTGGAATGACTGTCTCTGTGGTGTGTGACTCCGACGGCCAGCGAGCCCTGGATGCGTTGCGCCTGGCGGATTACGATCCCGCAACAGCCGTTACCACCTCGAGCGTGGAAAACGCCAACGACGCCATTCGTGGTGGCACAGTGGTTGTAACGGATAGCGCGGACACCGCTATCCAGGCAGAGGTGGACGTAGTAGTCGAAGTCACCGGCAACCCGGACGCCGGAGCCCGCCACTGCTTCGAGGCGATTTCGGCAGGCAAGCACGTTGTGAACGTCACCGTCGAGGCAGACGTGCTGGTCGGCCCCATGCTCAAACAGTTGGCAGATCAGGCAGGGCTTGTCTACAGTCTGGTCTACGGCGACCAGCCAGCCGTGATCGAGGAGCTTTATGATTGGGCCACAAGCCTCGGCTTCGAGGTGGTCGCCGCAGGCAAGGGGACACAGTATGTACCCGCCTACCGCAAGGGCTCGCCCGACGATGCCCTGCTGCGCTATGGATACAAGCCAGACGATGACCTGTCCGGCCTAAATGCCGAGATGTACAACTCATTTCTCGACGGAACCAAGTCCGCCGTCGAGATGTGTGCCGTGGCCAACATGACCGGACTGGTACCCGACGTGCCGGGAATGCACACACCGCCCGCGAGCATCGAAGATATCCCCAGGCTCCTGATACCGAAGGAGGACGGCGGCATCCTCTCCCAAAAAGGCGTGGTCGAGGTAATAAGCTGCCTCCGAGAGGACGGGACGTTCATAGAAAATTCGCTGCGATGGGGAGTATACATCGTCATCACCAGCGATAGCTCGTACCTGCAAGGCTGCCTCCGAGACTACGGCATCGCCATGGACCCTACCGGCAAGTATGGCCTTATGTACCGCCCATACCACCTTGTCGGAATGGAGGCGCCGATCTCCATCGCAAAGGCTTGCCTTTACAAAGAACCCACCGGAGCGCCACGTACTGTCGTGGCAGATGTCGCTGCCGCAGCCAAGAAGTCACTTCAGCCAGGGGAGATCCTGGGGGGTGAGGGGAGTCGCACAGTGTACGGCAGCATCGTTGCGGCCTCCCAAGCCCAGCAGCAGCGCCTCTTGCCAATCGGGTTCTGTGCAGGGGGCACTGTGATGCGCCCGGTTGCGGAGGACCAGATGCTAAGTTACGAAGATGTGAAGCTGCCTGAAGGCGGTTTTGCCTATCACCTGCGACTGGTGCAGGACGGTACCCCGTCGGACGCCCCGCGCACCAGGTGAACGCCTGAACAAACGAAACCAAATTCCCCGCATTGTGCCAAGGAGTGCTATGGACATCATCACAATGGTCTCGCCTGAAATAGAGAAGTATGCAGTCGACCACACAACTCCCCTTCCCGACCGCATGGCAACCCTGAAGCAGTACACCATGGACAACATGCCCTCGGCTGGCATGCTCTCCGGTCCCATTGAGGGAACGCTGCTGCAGTTCCTCGTATGGGCGACCGGCGCCAGGCGCGTTCTGGAGATCGGGTGCTTCACAGGCTTCAGCGCCCAGATGATGGCCTCCGCATTGCCCGAGGACGGCACCCTGACTACGTGCGAGATCGATCCGGACGTGGCTGCGATAGCCCAGTCGCACCTCGATAGCAGCCCTGACGGCCACAAGATCGATATTCGGGTCGGCCCGGCTCTGGAGACGCTGAAGTCACTGGAAGGCCCCTTCGACCTCGTGTTCATCGACGCCGACAAAACCTCCTACGCCGACTACTACGAGCACG